>NZ_JBHNZD010000001.1:0-241430 GCF_054960375.1 Alteromonas sp. G4i35
CACATAAGGGGCAGTAATGCGTGGGCTAAAATCCGAGCGAAGCGACAGAGCCCACGTGTTACTGTCCCAGCGAGCCTGCGAGCGACTTAATGTGTTTGTTAGCCGCGTTCCTGCCAATACCCTGGTTTTCTGTGATTATGCATTACTGCCACAACATGAATTGTATCTGGCGAAACAATTTTATAGATAACAGAAAAAGGGAAGCGGCTTAAAATGAAGCGACGGTGATACTGCCCCATCTTTGGCCATGAAGAAGGCATAGTTCGAATTGACTCGAATGACTCTTCTAGCTCATGAATAAATTCGTGACCCAAGCCCTTATACTGTTCTTGGTACCACTCAAAGGAGTACTTCACCTCAATTTGGACATCTGGATGAAAAATAAGTGAATGCATTAACTCAGAACATTGCTTTTCAGTTCATCCCAACTAAGCCCACTAACACTGCCTGTTTCAAGCTCTGAACTTCGAGATTCAGCAAGTTTAAGCCAATCAGCGTCTACGTCATCTTCCGAGGTAGAGTTCAAAGAAGTTAAAAGGCAGTGGGCAGCAAGAGCCTTTTCTTTTGGACTAAGTTGCCCGATATTTTCGAGCAAAATTTTTAATGCGTCTGACATGTTTCGCCTCCATTGAGCCTTTATTCAATAATAACACCAAACAGAAACTGGAGAAGTATAAAAGTTCACCAAGTGGCTAACACCCCACTAAGGGGCAGTAACACGTAGGCTAAAATTAGGAGCGGAGCGACAGAGCCTACGTGTTACTGTCCCAGCGAGCGAAGCGAGAGCCTTGAGTGGTTTGTTATGCACGCACCAATACATCATACCGCTAGCGAAACTTCAAACCAGCTATATGAAACTTGCTTAGTTAACGGTGTTTCATAAATCAGAATTTCCACAATTTCGCCTTCTTCAAATCTGTTTGGTATTGGTAAAAACCTTGAAACACCTGCTGAATTCTCTATTTCTATTCCGTTTGAGTTAGTCGATATGATCCTGCCTTTAACTGTTTCTTGAATTCGGGGAGAGTCATATAGATATATTCCACAAATGAGAACTAAAGCACCGAATGAATACCCGAGGGCTTTTTTGAGGTTCACTATTTACTTTTCCTTGTAGTGCATAACACCCACATAAGGGGCAGTAACACGTGGGCTAAAATCCGAGCGAAGCGACAGAGCCCACGTGTTACTGTCCCAGCGAAGCGCCTTAATGTGTTTGTTATACCTCGATTTTTGCATGATTAACGGTGATGATAAAAGCTTCTGGCGAGTTAACACCCAAATAAATTTTCGTTTTTCCCTTAATAGGTGAACAGAGTTTGATAACAACATTCGGAACACCAGAGTAGTTAAACCGTTTGACGTCACGCGAACGCTTCACAAACGAATTATTTGGGCTTATTTCAGATATGTCCTTTAACGGTATGGTTAATGGTGCATAAAGTCCGTAACGGATGATTAAGTTTTTCCCATGAATTGAAATGGGACGCTTACCAACAGCTTTGTATTCTGCCAAGAAAAATATAAGCCCGAAGAGTGTAAGTCCTGTTGTGATATTTGCGGCGACGCTTGACCATAAAAAGTGAAGGAGTAAGTGGACAAGTGGCATTTCGATAATGATGAGGAGTATAAAGCCAAATAAGTTACTCTGAGCGTCATCCTTTCTATCGTAGAAAAAATGTTGTTCGCCACGATATGCGTTACTTTCTATTTGGGAAGCAAAAAGTGCAAAGCTCCAGACGCGTCCTTCAATTGCTAGAATTGAGCTGAACAGCGAAAAGCCGAAAATTTTCTCGATAGGATTTGCTACTGCTAAATCTGGATCTTCTTTGTTCGCAAGCGCAGCGCGAACGGCTAAACATACCGTAACTATTGCTACGAGCTCTAACACAAGAATGATGGCTATGACAAAATAACGACCACTTTCAAGGAAATGGAAAATGACTTTGTTTTGTTCGGGAATTACAAGGCTTCCTATGAACACGGAAGTGCTACACAAAATTGCCGCTTTTAAAAGTGCTTGTTGTTTATCTGATTCGCAAAGAAAGCACAAAATTGGAAGTGCTAATAGTGCGTCTAGCATAAATAGCCATTCATATTTGGCATTTCCATATTCGTTTAGGGCATTTGAAGTCGCGTAATAATACCACCACCAAATCGAAATGATGGTCAGAAACACTAGTGGAATTTTGCTTTTAACACTCGGGTTCATAAAATCCTTTTAGCGGTATAACACCCAAATAAGGGGCGCAAACATGGCGGCTATAATCGGAACGAAGTGACACAGCCGCCATGTTTGTGTCCCAGCGAGCCCGCGAGCGGCTTAATTTGATTGTTAGGCGGCATGCAGATCTATTGGCTGCACGTTATCTAAATTGATATTTTGCTTTGCCTGCCAAAGTTCATAGTTGTCTTGCATACTAAGCCAACTCTCAGGGCTGCGCCCTAATACCTTTGACAGTCTTAATGCCATTTCTGGCGTTACTGCACTTTTTCCCTTCACGACACGATTAAGTGTTGAAGCGGCAACCCCAAGATGGGTCGCAAGAGTCCTGCAACTTATGCCGTGTGGTTCCATATAGATGGACTCAATAAATTCACCGGGATGTGGTGGGTTATGCATATTCATTAGTGATAATCCTCGTAATTTAAGATGTAAGCATTACCATCCGTGAACTCGAAAGTTACTCTCCACTTGCCATTGACTGATATCGACCAAATGTTTGACCTTTCTCCCTTAAGTTGATGTAGAGAAAAGCCTGGTAGATTTATGTCATCGATATCTTGTGCGGTATGGATAGCAGCTAACTGCATACGAAGTTTTTTCGCATGCTTAGTCTGTATGCCTGAAGTTTTACCTTTTTCGAAAAAGAGCTTCAGACCCTTATGTTTAAATGACTTAATCATAGGAAGAGTGTAGCGTATTGCGCAACGCGGTGCAACTTAACGCCTAACAATTTAGTGTAAGGAAAAAATCCTTTATGCAAGGTGGATAGTTTCCGTATATCACATTTATAGTTTTATCACTTTCGCACGGAAATACACTTTCATCAATAACCTACACTTAGTATCTGAAAATACTGTACTTAAGTACGGAATCTTTCCTTTTTATTTTACGGACGAGTCAAAAACCGCAATTCTGTTTTTATTTACAGTAATTAAAATCAAAAAAATGAAATCAATGTTCATGCAAATGGTGATTGAGCATATGCACAACCGTCGCTATGCGAAGCGTTCGATAGAACTCTATAGCAAATGGATCATTAGCTTTATTCGATTTAATAATAATAGGCACCCATCTGAAATGGGAGATAAAGAAGTTGAAGTGTTTCTGTCTCACTTAGTTAACGCTAAAAATGTGGCTCCGGCCACTCAAGCTAGCGCGCTAAATGCGCTAGCGTTCTTGTATCGCGATATATTGGAAAGGCCACTTTCATGCGAACTCAACTTTGTTTCAAGTCGTAGGCAAGCCAAGCTTCCAGTTGTATTAACGCAGGAAGAGGTCGTTTCTCTTTTTGAGCAAATTCCTGCCAACCTAAAGTTACCAATATCTCTATTGTACGGAAGTGGTTTGCGGTTAATGGAAGCGGTTAGGCTACGAGTTAAAGACATTGATTTTGACTACAACGCTATTCGCATTTGGGATGGGAAAGGCGGTAAGCATCGCATTGTCACTTTGGCCGCGGAACTAAAGCCCGGTCTTACACGGCAAATCGCTATGGTAGAAAACTTCTTGGCGGCTGATTTAGAAAATCCAAAATACGCAGGCGTTTATCTACCTCACCGATTACGTTTGAAATACAAAAACGCGCCCAGAGAGTTAGGCTGGCATTATTTATTTCCTTCTTCTCGATTATCTGTCGATCCTGAAAGCAAAAGAGTGCGACGACATCATATTGATGAATCGAGTATACAAAAAGCAATACGGAACACGGCAAAAACTTGTGACATTAAAAAGAAAGTTACGCCTCATACGCTGCGCCACTCTTTTGCAACGCATTTGCTGCAATCGGGCGCTGATATTAGAACGGTGCAAACACAGTTAGGTCATTCAGACGTAAAGACCACGCAAATTTATACTCACGTGCTTCAGCAAGGTGCGCAGGGGGTGATAAGTCCTTTATCTCGTGTTTTGAAGTAATCTGAAAGGTATTAAAACCAACAAATAAGGGCCCGAAGGCCCTTTTCAAAACTTAGCTTTAAAATCTCTTATTTAAACGCTTATACACGCTCAAATACGGTAGCAATACCTTGGCCTAAACCAATACACATAGTCGCTAAGCCTAGGCTTACGTCTTGTGATTCCATTAGGTTGATAAGCGTACCCGAGATACGTGAACCAGAACAACCTAGTGGGTGACCAAGTGCAATAGCACCACCGTTAAGGTTAATCTTAGTATCTAGGTGGTCCATCCAACCTAGTTGCTTAATGCACGATAGCGCCTGTGCCGCGAACGCTTCGTTAAACTCAGCAAGTTCAATATCGTCCATAGTAAGGCCAGCGCGCTTAAGCGCTTTTTGTGTAGCTGGCACTGGGCCGTAACCCATAATTGCCGCATCACAACCAGCCACAGCCATTGCACGAATTTTCGCACGTGGCGTTAGGCCAAGCTCTTTTGCACGGTCTGCCGACATAAGTAGCATACCTGATGCACCGTCAGACAGCGCCGAAGATGTACCCGCAGTAACAGTACCGTTTACTGGGTCGAACACTGGGCGAAGTGCCGCCATGCTTTCAGCCGTGCTTTCTGGGCGTACTACTTCATCGTAGTCAATTAACTTTAACACGCCGTTTGCATCGTGACCTTCAACAGGCACAATCTCGTTAGCCCAGCGGCCTTCAAGGTGTGCTTTGTGCGCTAGCTGGTGCGAACGCGCACCGAATGCGTCTTGTTGCTCACGAGTAATACCGTTTTGACGGCCAAGTAGCTCGGCTGTCATACCCATCATACCCGACGCTTTCGCCGTGTACTTAGCAAGACCAGGGTGGAAGTCGATGTTGTAGTTCATCGGTACGTGACCCATGTGCTCAACACCACCAATCATGTAAATGTCACCACGGCCGCTCATGATGCCGCTTGTTGCATCGTGAAGGGCTTGCATTGATGAACCACATAAACGGTTAACCGTTACCGCGCCTGTTGTGCGTGGAATTTTTGTGAGTAGTTGCGCGTTACGTGCAACGTTGAAGCCTTGTTCTTTAGTTTGCTGAACACAGCCCCAAATGATGTCTTCAATTTCCGCTGGGTTTACGCCAGGGTTACGCTCTAGTAGCGCGGTCATTAGTGCTGCAGATAGGTCTTCTGCACGCACATTTCTGAAAACACCGTTTTTTGAACGACCCATAGGGGTACGTACGCAATCGATTACGACCACTTCTTTCATTAGTTTTTCCTCCGGGTCTTATGCGAAATAGGATTTACCAGAAGCGGCCATTTCACGAACGCCGTCTGAGATCTGATAAATAGGACCAAGTTCAGCGTACTTGTCTGCCATAGCAACAAAGTTCGCCAAGCCAATGGTTTCAATCCAACGGAAAATACCACCGCGGAATGGAGGGAAACCTAAGCCGTAAAGTAGCGCCATATCTGCTTCAGCTGCGCTATCTACAATGCCTTCTTCTAGGCAGCGAATTGCTTCGTTTGCCATAGGGATCATAAGGCGTGCAATAATGTCGTCTGCTTCAAAGTCTGTCTTCTCAGCTACGTGTGGCGCCATTAGTGCATATGCTTCTTCAGCCGGTGTTTTAGACGGCTTGCCGCGCTTATCAACACCGTAGTTGTAAAAACCTTTACCGTTCTTCTGACCTAAACGCTCTTCTTTGTAGAACAGTGTTACAGGGTCGTTGTCTAGGCGAGCCATACGCTCTGGAATACCCGCTGCCATTACGTCTGCTGCGTGATCGCCCGTGTCGATACCTACAACGTCCATTAGGTAAGCAGGGCCCATAGGCCAGCCGAAGATTTTTTCCATTACTTTATCAACAGCAACAAAGTCTGCGCCGTCGATAAGTAGCTTACTGAAGCCCGCAAAGTATGGGAACAATACGCGGTTTACCAAGAACCCTGGGCAGTCGTTAACCACAATTGGGGTTTTGCCCATTTTAAGGGTAGCGGCTACTACCGCATTGATGGTTTCTTCAGAGGTTTTTTCGCCACGAATAATTTCAACAAGCGGCATGCGGTGCACTGGGTTAAAGAAGTGCATACCACAGAAGCGCTCTGGCTTGTCTAGGCTTTCAGCGAGCTGATTGATAGAGATAGTAGAAGTGTTTGAACAGATGATAGCGTCGTCCGCTACGTTGTCCTCTACTTCTTTAAGCACAATACCTTTTACTTTCGGGTTTTCTACAACCGCTTCAATAACAAGGTCTGCATCTTTAAGCGTGCTGTACTCAAGGGTAGGCGTGATAGCGTTAAGTGTTTGCGCCATTTTGGCCGCGTCTACTTTACCGCGCTGCATGCCTTTACCAAGGATCTTCGCTGCTTCTGAAAGGCCAAGGTCTAGTGCACCTTGGTTAATGTCTTTCATGATAACTGGCGTGCCTTTCACAGCGCTCTGGTATGCGATACCGCCGCCCATGATGCCTGCGCCTAGCACAGCGTTAAGCTTAGATTGCTTAGTCGCTGCTTTCGCTTGCTTTTTACCTTTGCTTTTAACTAGCTGGTCGGCTAGGAAAATACCAATTTGCGCTTTCGCAGCGTCTGTTTTCGCTAACGCTACAAAGCCTTCATTTTCAAGCTTAAGTGCACCTTCACGGTCTAGGCCCGCTGCTTTTTGAACAGTCTCAACCATTTTGTGCGGTGCTGGGTAGTGTTTGCCAGCTTGCGCAAATACCATAGCTTGAGCAGTACTAAAGCTCATCATGGCTTCGTTTTTGTTTAGCTGTAGTGGGGCTTTCTTAACCGCACGACGAGCTTGCCAGTCAAATTTACCGTCAGCGGCGTCTTTCACCATTGAAAGCGCACCTTCAACAAGTGCTTCTGGTGCAACAACGGCATCAACTGCGCCTTCAGCAAGGGCTTTCGCGCCTTTTCTGTCGCGGCCAGTGGTCATCCACTCAAGGGCGTTGTCTGAACCAATAAGGCGAGGTAGACGAACCGTACCACCAAAACCAGGCATTAGGCCTAGTTTAACTTCTGGTAAACCAATTGAAGCAGTAGTGTCTGCAATACGCATGTCACACGCCAATGCCATCTCACAGCCGCCACCTAGAGCGAAGCCGTTAACTGCAGCGATGGTAGGGAAAGGTAGGTCTTCGAAGCGGTCGAATACTTGTGATGTATTGGCAACCCACTGTAGTACTTCTGCATCGTCCATGGCGAATAAACCAGTGAACTCGGTGATATCAGCACCCACGATAAATGCAGGTTTTGCACTGCGTACCACTAAGCCTTTAACATCGCCTTTAGCAAGTAGGGCTTGAGTTGCTTCGTCAAGTTCACTCACCGTTTGGCGGTCGAACTTGTTTACTGAACCTTGGGCGTCGAATACCAGCTCAGCAAAGCCGTCTTCTAACAGGCTGACGGAAAGACTTTTGCCTGTGTATATCATTATCATCTCCTTCGGCATTGGCCAGGATGTTAGTGAAGTAATCCAACTAATTTGTAGGGTCGTATGCATTCACTAACGCGTTAGGGTGGCTAGATTCTTTACAAAGCCACACAAAATTTCAACAAAAAATCAAACAAGCGTTTCAATTTGTCTAAGGTAGTGGTCGGATGACTTAAATTCAAGTGTAAATATCGAATTCAAGCTTCATTTCGCCATTGGTGGTTGTATAATGAGCGTTATTGACGCAAAGCGCCAATCCAGCAAAAGAATAATCTACAATCATGTCAACTATGTGTGTAAAGCATAGCTAACGACAGCTGGCACAACATCTTCTTTGGCAAGGAGCCAGGCTGAAATCTTCCCTTCGTTTATCAAACGAACGTAGTGGATCAGTCGCAATGCTGCTTTTTCAGCAACATTTTACAATCAGCTCGATTCGGCAAATTTGCCAGCGCTCATAAGCGTTCGAGTGTAGAGCAGGGTAGGAGTTCTATTGTGTCTGGTTTTTATTTTAGTTCGTGGTTAGGTCAGCGCTCGCTGACAAAAAACAATAAATTGTTCGCCACCGTCGTGGGGGCATTTGTTTGCTCACTCTCTTCATTTTTCTCTATCGGCGCATGGGCTACACAGCCTTTAACACTACCCGAAGATATTTTCGAAAAGGATCGCGCTCGTTATCTGGAAGTTGAAAAAAAGCTGTTAACGTATTCGAAGCGAAGCGTTCAGCGCCTCGATAACGACATTTATGAACTGGCGCATTATCCACTTTATCCTTATCTGCTTAGACTCAAGCTAGAGCGCACGATGTCAATAAGAACAAAGCGCGAGGTTAAGCAGTTTCTAGAAGATTTCAATGGTCAGCCGGTAAGCTACGGTGTGCGTTATAAATGGCTTAATTACCTTGCTAAGAACGATTATCGCAGCACTTTTTTAGACAATTATCGCCCAGGTATGGGCGCAAGGCTAACCTGTATTGCGCTTAATTACCGTTTAAAAGAAGGTGAAAGCGAACAAGCTATTTTGTCCGAAGTCGACGCTTTATGGCTTCACGGTCAGTCGCAACCGGATGAATGCGATCCGCTTTTTGCTAAGTGGAAAAAAGCGGGCATGATGACACCCGAAATGGTGATCAAGCGCATAGAGATTGCCGCGAAAGAAGATAACCGAAGCATTATCTCTTATCTTAAGCGCCAACTTCCCGGTGATAAGCAATACCTGGCTGACGCGTGGCTATCGGTAACCCGAGACACCAGCCGAGTAAATAGAACGGCGCTCTTTCCACTAAAAAATGCATCGCATGAAGCTGAGGTAATCGTATGGGCGGTCGAGAAACTTGCTTGGCGAAACCCTGACTTAGCCGGCACGGTATTTAACCGCTACAACGACAAAAACGTGTTCTCGACAGCGCAGCAGCACGTTATGCGAAGAGCAATAGCGCTTAGCTACACGCTAGACCGCCTTCCTCAAGCGCATCATTGGCTTGAACTTGCTGATGTGCAGGGTGCCAGTGAAGATGTAAAGCTTTGGCATATTTCCCATTTGCTTCGCACGAAAAAGTGGCAGGAAGTGGTTAATGTTATTGATAGCGCTCCTGCCAGTTTGCAGCAAGAAGAAAACTATCGCTATTGGAAAGCCCGTGCTTTAGAAGCGCTTGGTCAAACTATGCAGGCTACGGTGCTTTATAAAGAGCTTTCTCAAGAACGCCATTATTATGGCTTTATGGCAAGTGCGCACATAGGCGAAATTCCGTCGCTCGCACACACGCCAGCGCCAAGAGACACGGCAGCTATTGCCAGTGTGGCGAAAACTCCTGCTACTATGCGCTCTGTTGAATTTTTCAGGTTAGACAGAACCACAGAAGCGCGCCGTGAGTGGTTCTATTTACTGTCGCATTTACCCGAATCGAAAGTGACCGATGCGGGCATTTTGGCGTATGAGTGGGGCTTGTACGATCAAGCTATTACCAGTTTTGCGCGAAGTGGCTATTGGGATGATGTCGAGCGCCGATTCCCACTGGCCTTTAACGATGTATTCAGCGAAAAGTCGCAGGCATACAGCATTTCAAAGTCGCTGGCTATGGCTATTGCACGCCGCGAAAGTTCGTTTAGAAGCGATGCTATCTCTTCGGTGGGAGCGGCAGGGCTCATGCAGCTTATGCCGGGAACCGCGCGTTATGTAGCAAAAGAGAAAGTAAGTCGTAACACACTTTTTCAAGTAGACGATAACGTTGAATACGGCGTGCAGTACCTGCGTTATTTAATGGACAAGTTAAACAATAACCCTGTGCTGGTGTCCGCATCTTATAACGCTGGTTGGCGCAAAGTGTTGGAATGGTTACCTGCTAATGAAGCGCTGCCCGTGGATATTTGGATTGAGAATATTCCCTACAAAGAAACCCGTGCTTACGTGAAGGCGGTGATGGCGTATCAGCATATTTACGACCAGCAGTTAGGTGGAAACGAGAATATCTTCCCTCAACTTACCCGCGATATGATCCCATCGGCAGATGCAGTAAGTACACATCCGGTAACAGGTACACTGCAATTAGCACCGCGATAGCTATCAAAGGTTAGGCGTATACGGGTACGCCTTTCATTACGTTATTGTTTTACAGGTACGGGTTTACCAGTATAAGAAACTTAACGTATACAACAGCACAGCGGTCTGAGCCAGTATGCATGTCATGCTGGCCTCGTGATACACTAGTAGCTAACTAACGATTAAAAAGATAAGAGGGGCTATGTCGCAACATAAAGCAACCTACCAACAGCATATCGAAGAGCTTCAAGCTAGAACTCGCGAAGCACTGCAGCGAGAAGGGCTAGACGGACTAGTTATTCACTCAGGGCAGGGCAAACGTCTTTTCTTGGACGATAATCACTACCCATTTAAGGTAAACCCGCAGTTCAAAGCATGGGTGCCTGTTATTGATAACCCTAACTGTTGGCTGGTGGTAAACGGTGTAGACAAGCCTACGCTTATTTTCTATCGCCCTGAAGATTTCTGGCACAAAGTGCCACCAGAGCCAAATGACTTTTGGACTGACAGCTTCGACATTAAACTACTTCAACAGGCCGATGCGGTAGAGAAATTTCTGCCTTACGATAAAAGCCGTTTTGCCTATGTAGGCGAATATATTGAAGTGGCAAAAGCGTTGGGTTTTGACAATGTAAATCCAGACCGCGTGTTGCACTATTTGCACTATCAACGTGCTTATAAAACCGACTATGAACTTGACTGCATGCGTGAAGCTAACAAGCTGGCGGTGGCAGGCCATAAGGCAGCTGAGCAAGCCTTCCGTGAAGGCAAAAGCGAATTTGATATCAATCTTGCCTATGCCGCAGCAAGCCGACAAGGTGACAACGACGTACCATATACCAGTATTGTGGCACTTAACGAGCATGCTTCAATTCTGCATTACATGCAGTGTGATACCGTAGCGCCAAAAGAATCACGTTCGTTTCTGATTGATGCGGGTGCAAATTATCATGGCTATGCGGCAGATATTACGCGTACTTACGCTCAAGAAGGTGTTCATAATTCAGCGATGTTCCGCGACCTCATTCAAGCGGTAGATAAGGTAACGCTGACCTTAGTCGATTCGTTAAAGCCGGGTGTAGCCTACACAGACATTCACTTGTTAGCCCACGATGGTATTGCGCAAATTCTTCACGATACCGGCATGGTGAATTTAACGCCACCTGAGATTGTGGAAATGGGCATTACACGCACGTTCTTCCCACATGGCATTGGCCATTTCTTGGGGCTGCAGGTACACGATGTGGGCGGATTGGTTAATGATGACAGAGGCACGCCTAAGCCTGCTCCTGATGATCACCCGTTCTTACGCTGCACGCGTATGGTAGAAGCGCGTCAAGTGTTCACTATTGAGCCGGGCCTGTACTTCATCGATAGTCTACTGCGCGACCTTAAAGCGACGCCTGCGTCTAAGTACATCAACTGGGATACCATTGATGCATACAAACCGTTTGGAGGCATTCGCATTGAAGACAACATTATTGTGCATCGCGATAAGAACGAGAACATGACCCGAGATTTAGATTTAAATTAATCGACTTTTTGTGTATAGCCAACACAACCCATCGTTATAAATGCAAAGAGCAGCCTTAAGCTGCTCTTTTTCGTTACGCGCTTTTAAAATGTACGTTCTCTTTGTTGCGTCACCTTGATGTAGAACCACTATACCTGCGGTAACACGCCGCGATTACGAACATTTTAACTCTCGTTGAGTCGGTAATTATCTATGCGGACTGGTATTATTTGTAAACCAATGGTGCTGTGTGTAGTAATCAATAGGAAGATATACAAGTAATGATTAGAAAGGAGTCGTTATGCCACAAGGCGATATTGTAGGTTTATTAATAATGGCAACGGTGGCGGGTCTTGCTATGCCCGCAGGCGCTATTTTAGCGACTTATCAAGGCATTCAGCCTAAGTGGCTAGAAAAAGAGTTACGCCATGGCATTTTAGCGTTAGGAGCAGGAGCGCTAATTTCGGCGGTGGGACTTGTGCTCGTACCTGAAGGCATAAAAGACGTATCGGTATTTGCTGCCATAATGTGCTTCGTTGGCGGTGCCTTAGCTTTCATGGCCCTTGATATTTATCTAGCGAAAAAGAAAACCGCAGGCAGCCAGTTAGCTGCCATGCTCAGTGATTTTGTGCCTGAGTCTATCGCACTTGGTACTACGGCAGCGTTAGGCGGAGGTACCATGTTATTAGGCCTACTGATTGCTGTTCAAAACTTACCAGAAGGGTTTAATGCATATAGGGAAATGTTGCCAAAGAACAAACAGCGCAGTACCAAACTCATTATTATCTTTGTATTAATGGCGCTACTTGGCCCCTTGTTTAGCTTGTTAGGCTTTTATTATCTAGCGCAGTTCCCCGTTGTAATGAGCGGTATAATGCTGTTTGCCGCAGGTGGAATACTTTATTCGGTGTTTCAGGATATTGCACCGCAAATTCGTTTGGAAAACCATTGGCTTCCTCCGCTTGGCGGTATTCTTGGTTTTTTAGTGGGGATGATAGGCTTCATGCTCGAAGGCTAGCTTTTTAATAATTAGCTAGTTTTCGTAATTGGTAATTGCCAATAAAAAAAGCGTGTTGCTTACAACACGCCTTTTCATATCACTTATCGACAATTAGTTATCTATTGCTAGTTAGCTTGTACGCTCAATTGAGATATGTGCCAGCGCGATTAACGCCTCTTTATATTCAGAATCTTCAATAGCGTTTAAGCTGTTAATGGCCATTTGTACTTCTTTTTGCGCACATTCACGTGTGTAGTCCAAAGCACCGGTTTCTTCCATAATGCCTTGAATCCGCGTCAAGTGTGGTAGGCCATTGCTTTGTTCAATAGCTTCTTGAATAAGCGCTTTGTCGTCGTCATTTCTTGCGTGCCACATAGCGTAAAGTAATGGCAGAGTAGGCTTACCTTCAGCTAAGTCGTCGCCCGCATTCTTGCCCATTTCTTCGCTGTCAGCCATGTAGTCAAGTATATCGTCAGCTAGCTGAAAGGCTGTGCCTAGGTGCTTACCGTATTCTTGCATAGCGTGTTCAATGTGCTCATTTTGGTCGGTCAGCACAGCCGCTAACTGCGTAGCAGCTTCAAACAAACGCGCCGTTTTACCGTAAATAACATCAAAGTAACGTGCTTCTGTAGTGCTGGGATCGTTACAGTTCATCAGCTGTAACACTTCACCTTCAGCAATTTGGTTTGTGGCTTCAGACAGTATCTCCATAACGCGCATGCGTTTAAGGCTCACCATCATTTGGAAAGAACGGGTGTAAAGAAAGTCACCCACTAATACTGATGCCTGATTGCCAAAAATGGCATTGGCCGTTTCCCGCCCTCTGCGCATGGTCGATTCGTCAACCACATCGTCGTGCAATAGGGTAGCGGTATGAATAAATTCAACAATCGCCGCAAGGGTATGGTGATCGTTGTTGTCTATTCCCATAGCCCGCGCACTTAACACGGTAAGAAGTGGGCGTAATCGTTTGCCGCCACTGTTTACAATGTAAAAACCAAGCTGATTAATTAGGGCAACATCAGAGTCGACTTGTTGTTGAATCAGCTGGTTGACCGCCTGCATATCATCATTAGACAGGGCGCGGATTTGATCTATATCCATAGGCATGGCAATAAATACTTACTCTTACGTCTTGGGCAATTATTGGTGGCGATTGTACCTTAATCATCTGTACTATCCACCAAATTGTCTTAAAAAATGACGGCTTAACGCATTTACGTGTAATTCCTCAAATACGGTTAAACCAGATGTGAAAAAGGTGGGGCTGCGTTCTTCATATAAATTCTGTTCTGTGTTTAGCGGTTTGCCGCACGTACGCCCCCTTAATCATGCGATCACATGCAATTATAGGTGCTCTCGATAATTTTTCCTGTTAAGTCGCTATTTTTTGACGTTTGTATGAAGAAAACGAAGTGTTTAAGAGCAACTTTTTTTGTGATTTAGGGGAGTAGCATTGCCCCAAGCCACAGATACAAAGTGGGGAAGTAGTAATCGTAAAAACGATCCTATTCGTGGGATCCAACAGCTCGATCGCAGTCTGATCGCAATGCATATTTGAGGATCGTTTGCCGATCTCGCTCACGTGATCTTGCGCTGTTTGGATCGCATTTCTATGTAATTTGACCTATCAATATTTCCATTTTGATTTAATACGACCTAAAAATTTTTACTGTTTTTTCAAAAAAATTTGTGAATTTTTAACGGTTTTTGGGCATTTGAAGCTGCATCAAATACGCAATTGGGGCATAATTCGCCCCATGTTGGAAAAATAATCTATTTTTCTGCGAATCGGGGTTGTGATTTACGGATGTTTCACGTACAATTCGCGCCCTGTTTTTTGAATTGAAGCGTCAGTGGACGCAGAGCGGAGTTAACTATGTACGCGGTTTTCCAAAGTGGCGGTAAACAACACCGTGTGGCCGAAGGCCAAACCGTTCGTCTTGAAAAAATCGAAGTAGCCCCAGGCGAAACGGTTGAATTTGACAAAGTTTTAATGGTAAGCAACGGTGACGACGTAAAAATCGGCACACCAATCGTTGCTGGTGGTAAGGTGACTGCTGAGGTTGTTACACACGGTCGTGGCGATAAAGTAAAAATCGTTAAGTTCCGTCGTCGTAAGCACTCTCGTAAGCAAGCGGGTCACCGTCAGTGGTTCACAGAAGTGAAAATCACTGGTATCAACGCATAATAGGAGCACGAACACATGGCACACAAAAAAGCTGGTGGTAGTACCAAAAACGGTCGTGATTCAGAAAGTAAACGCCTAGGTGTTAAGCGCTTTGGTGGTGAATCTGTTCTTGCTGGTAACATCATTGTTCGTCAACGTGGTACTCGTTTCCACGCTGGTGACAACATGGGTATCGGTAAAGACCACACGTTGTTTGCACTAAAAGACGGTAAAGTTCAGTTCGACGTTAAAGGACCGAAGAACCGTAAATTTGTAAGCATCGTAGCTGAGTAAGCGCGTAAGCTTCTCGCCGAACAGGCTTAGAAAAACCCCGCGCTTGCGGGGTTTTTTGTTTTGTGAAACCTTTCTTTCTTTTTCTGTTCTTATATTAATAGCGATTATATTCTGAAAATGAATTAGCGCTGAGCAAGGTTTTACTTCTCAATTTTTTAGAATGCTGAGTAGACTCAAAAGCGCCGATGCGCAATTTGGTGTAAACTTAGTATTCGCATTAAATAAGTTAATAACCCACGGCATTACAGCCCGGAGTGATAAATGAAATTTGTAGATGAAGCTGAAATTCGCGTTGAAGCCGGTGACGGCGGCAACGGTACAATTGGCTTTAGAAGGGAAAAATACGTACCTAAAGGTGGCCCAGACGGTGGCGACGGTGGTGACGGCGGCAGTGTATTCTTACAGGCCGATGAAAACCTAAATACATTGATCGATTATCGCTTTGAGCGCTTTCACCGTGCTGAGCGTGGCCAAAATGGTCAAGGCGGCAACTGTATCGGTAAGAAAGGTAAAGACCTCACCGTAATGGTACCTGTGGGCACGCGTGCTACTGATAGCGATACTGGCGAAGTGTTAGGCGACTTAACCCGTCATGGTCAAAAGCTTAAAGTGGCACAAGGTGGTTTTCACGGTTTAGGTAATGCCCGCTTTAAAAGCAGTACGAACCGTGCCCCACGTCAAAAGACCAATGGTACACCAGGTGAAATTCGTAACCTTAAGCTAGAGCTTATGCTTCTAGCCGATGTTGGCTTACTTGGTATGCCTAACGCAGGTAAATCAACCTTTATCCGCTCTGTATCAGCAGCTAAGCCTAAAGTGGCTGATTATCCGTTTACAACCCTTGTGCCTAACTTAGGGGTGGTTCGTCAAGATTCACAGCGAAGCTTCGTTGTTGCGGATATTCCTGGTTTGATAGAAGGTGCTGCCGATGGTGCTGGCCTAGGTATACGCTTCTTAAAACACTTAGAGCGCTGTCGTATCTTGCTTCACGTGGTAGATATTTTCCCTGTTGATGAAACGGATCCTGCCGAGCACGCAAAAGCGATCATTGAAGAGCTTGAAAAATACAGCCCTAAATTGGCAGAAAAGCCCCGTTGGTTAGTATTTAATAAAGTCGATTTACTACTTGAAGAAGAAGCTGAAGAACGCTGTCAGCACGTGATCGATGCGTTGGGTTGGGAAGGCCCAGTTTATCAAATCTCTGCGTTCCAAAAGATGAACCTAGATCCTTTGTGTAACGACATTATGGACTTCATTGAAACTCTTCCAGCTGAACTGGAAGAGGAAGAAGAGAAGAAAGAAGTAGAATTCAAGTGGGACACTTACCACAAGAATACACTTGAAGCTCATGATGAGTTTGAAGATGACCTAGATGACGACGACTGGGACGAAGACGATTACGACGTGGAAGTTGAGTATCGTCGTTGAGAAACAATCACTGATAGACAATCGCTGAGTGACAGTCAATTGCGAAACAATTACTGATAACCAGTGCTCTAAAGCAAATTAGAACAACAAAAAGCTCGCATCGTTGCAAAGACAACGTGCGAGCTTTTTTGTAAGTAACGCGGTTAGGCTAATGCACCCTCATCGTGCTGGCTTACTCACTGGTATGATAGATAACCTTTCCCAGCAATTGAGCGCGAGTAAACTTACCCATGGCCTCTTGGCTTACAGAGTGGGCCTTGTTATCGCCCGTTAAGGTAAACGTTCCGTCGGTGTTAACATGGTCTACCCTTTTGATAATTACGCCGTAAGTGCTGCTTTTAACAACCACGATTTGCCCGCTACGCAGCCACCTAAAAGGCCATCTCATTGCACAGACAAAATCACCGTCGTTTAGAGAAGGCAACATGCTGCTCCCCGTAACCCGCATAATTTTAAACATTTAGAGGTCGGGATAAACCACTTCTTCAGAAGGTGGATAGGGGCACGTCGCTTTTTTGGTTGCGACATCCTTGGTTGCCCAGAAACGCTCGGCAAATTCATTCACTAACGAAAGCAGCTCTTCAGCTTTTTCTCTGCTGACGTGTTGCTTACACCCAGAACCGGCCAGCATGATTTTATGTACAAGCTCGTTAGTGTCTGGAAACTTCTCAAACTGAGGGGCTTTAAAGTAATCGCCCCATATTACCCTGACTTCTTGCTTTACTTTCTCTGCATGGGTTTCCTTTTCTGCTACTAGGCGGCTCATTTGCGCTTGATCTGCGAACGTAAGTGTCTCTTTTTTGGCCAGTTCGTTAAGTAGGTCTACGAAGCGAATAACACTCAACGCAGCCAACTGCGCCGAAAACGGATCGTAAATTTTGCAAGGAATGTCGCAATGTGCGCTAACCGCAGGGAAGGGGCTAACGGCATGAAGTTTTGAGAGTAATTGATGAATCATAATTTGTACCCCCTTACTTTGCTGAGCGCTTTTTAGCGTTGAAGTATTTGTAAGCCGCAAAGCCACACGCAGCTGCACAGCCTACAAGCGACGCGTAAAACAGAGCATGCATAACACCGCTAGTCCAGTGTTCATGATCGTGTCCTGCATGAGCGAATGCGCCTGAACTAAATACAGCGGCGTATAGCATTAGAGCTGAGCGTTTAAGGTTAACTTTCATGAATTCTCCTAAAGCGTTAGTAAAAGTAAGGTGAAGTAGTTAGGCGCATAAGTATCGGTGCAACTACACGGCGAAGCGCAGTGGTACATTGCTGTTCACGATGTTGTTCGAGGCGCTGATGACAGTATGAGCTCTGTCGACAATGGCGTTTCGGTGGTGAGGCAGTTTCAGGTGAAAGTATGTCTCTTCAAGCAAGCTTGTTAAGCCCATAATCTTAGCTGTCATTGCGCTGTTCTCACCGCCGTCTACCTCAAGCAGAATAACGGCGATATCAAACGCACAGCCAAGGTATGGAATTGCTTCACTGAACTGCCCGCTTTGCATAAGCATTGTGCCTTGCATTTCATCGCGCGCCATTACGTGTAGGGCCTGTTCTGGGTTGTTGTAAACCCAATCTGCGTGTTTAGGGCATAGATAGTTTATTTGCATTGTCGCGACCTCCTGTATACACACTAGAACAGTTAAAATAATAATGCAAATGATAACTGTTTCTATTTGTTGGGTGTTAAAGCTATACCCTTTGAGCCAATACACATTTGGTCGCTGATATTGATATACTGCCGCGGTTCAACAATAAAAACGGCTTTATAGGTAATGAAATGAAGATAGCGATGATTGCTGCTATGGCGAAAAACAGAATTATAGGCGCAGATAATGATATGCCGTGGCACTTACCGGCTGATTTAAAACACTTTAAAGCGATCACCTTAGGCAAAGCCGTCATAATGGGCCGCAAAACCTATGAGTCAATCGGAAGGGCATTACCTGGCAGGCCAAACATTGTTATAACGAGTAATGCTGACTACAGCTTATCTGACGCGACGGTAGTAGATTCACCAGAGTCAGCGATTGAGGTAGCCAAAGCGCTAAGCGCAGAGAACAGCGACAACGATGAAATAATGATTATCGGTGGCGGTACTATTTACCAAACGTTCTTAGATAGCGCTGACACTTTGTATCTCACACATATTGATTTGACTGTTGACGGAGATACACAGTTCCCAGACTATGAGGCGGCAGCAAGTTGGACGGAAGTATCACGTGATGAACATGACGCCGATGAGAAAAATCCTCACCCTTACATATTCGTTACCCTCGTTCGAAACTAACGGAGAGATTGGAACTAGGTCCAATTTAATATAAAAAAATGCCAGTGTTGTGAAACTCAAAAATTGAGAGCTTCACAACACTGGCACTTTTATTTTTGCGTTGCGCGTAGATGCTACTTCATTTGGTCGAACAGGTTCTCTAATGAAAGACCCTGATGACCCAACATATCGCGAAGACGGCGAAGTGCTTCTACTTGAATTTGACGAACACGTTCACGTGTTAAGCCAATTTCAGCACCCACATCCTCAAGTGTTGAAGGTTCATATCCCATAAGACCGAAACGACGAGCAAGTACTTCGCGTTGCTTAGGGTTTAGTTCTTCAAGCCAGGTTACAATATTACTTTTGATATCTGAGTCTTGTAAGCTCTCCTCAGGGCTAAACTCTTTCTCGTCAGCAATAATGTCGAGGAGTGCTTTATCATTTTCTCCACCAATAGGTGTATCGACAGAGGTAATGCGCTCGTTTAAACGCAACATCTTAGTGACATCTTCCACAGGCTTATCAAGCGCTAGTGCAATTTCTTCTGCAGTTGGCTCATGATCAAGCTTTTGTGAAAGTTCACGAGAAGCACGTAAATAAACGTTTAGTTCTTTCACTACATGAATAGGCAAACGAATAGTGCGCGTTTGGTTCATGATAGCGCGTTCGATGGTTTGGCGTATCCACCATGTGGCGTATGTTGAAAAGCGGAATCCGCGTTCAGGATCAAACTTCTCTACGGCACGAATTAGTCCTAAATTGCCTTCTTCGATTAAATCTAGAAGTGCCAACCCACGGTTGTTATAACGGCGAGCAATCTTAACAACAAGGCGAAGGTTGCTTACAATCATACGTTTACGAGAGGCTTCGCAGCCTTTCAGTGAGCGGCGCGCAAAATAAACTTCTTCTTCTGCGGTTAGCAGTGGTGAAAAACCAATCTCTCCTAGATAAAGCTGTGTGGCATCCAGGTTTTTAGGTTGGTCATCCTGACTGAAAATGGCGTCGTCATTTTCTAGTTCAGCGTCGTTAACTAAGGTTTCGTCAGCTTTCATATCAGCTGGCATATCGATGACTTCTAAGTCATCTTGCGGTTTTGATTCTAAGGCTTTATTTGACTTACCCATCATGAATCTCCTGCTACAAGGTTTACCTTATGACGTTTCTCCTTTGTCTTTTTTTATTGTTATTTATTTTTATTATTTTAATGCTGGCAGGTATTTCATAGGGTCTAATGATTTCCCTCTATACCTAACTTCAAAGTGAAGTTTTACCGAATTTGTTCCGCTGTCACCCATGGTTGCAATTTGCTGCCCTGCCGACACCCATTCTCGTTCTTTGACTAAAATAGTGTCGTTGTAGGCATAGGCACTTAGAAAGGTATCTGTATGCTTAATGATAACCAGATTACCGTAACCTCTTAGTGCGCTACCTGAGTAAACAACTTTTCCATCTGCTGCCGCTACGACTTTACTGCCTTTAGCACCAGCGATATCAATACCTTTGTTGCCTGACTCTGACTTACTGAAGGTTCCCACTACCTTACCTTCTGCAGGCCACACCCACTCTTGTACTTTGTCTGGAAAACTCGTCGGTGTTTGTTTTTTGACGCTTTGTGACGGCTTCTTGACAGTTGTAACATTTTGTGGCTTAACAACTTTTTCACTTTCACGATACGCCTGTGGTTGTGGGCGGTCAACCAAACTTTTGTCTACATTTGATGTGGTCGGAGTTGTTGACTGATTGGTCTTGGACTTAGGTATAACGGGGGCTGTAGCCACATTCGAAGGTGGTGTGACGTTTAAAACTTGACCAGGGAAAATGGTGTAAGGAGCTGATAATTGGTTGTATTTTGCTAAGTCGCGATAGTCATTTCCCGTGTACCATGCCACCGCATAGAGGGTGTCTCCCCGTTGAACTTTATAGGTTTTTTTTGTGTATTCTTCGCTTCCATCTGAAACTTGGCTATTTAATAAAACCACGGGAGCGGGTGCACTTCTTCCTGCACAGCCCCCGATGAGTACACAAATATATAACAAAATTCCTATGTGAAGGTGGGGCCTACGCATGTCATCGCAATAGTAAATAAGCGAATATTGCGAGGATGACTACTCCCCATCCAAGCACTTCTACATACTGCCTTAGCTTTTGCTCCATGGCTGCGCCCCCCCAGCGCATGAGTGCTGCGACCAAAAAGAAGCGTGCGCCTCGACCAACAGCAGATGCCAGTACAAATGGCAAGAAGGCCATTTGCAAGAAGCCAGCACTCACAGTGAAAATTTTATAAGGGATAGGTGAGAAACCAGCAAGAAAAACTACCCATACGCCGTAGTCTTTAAACCACTGCATTGCCGTGTCTATTTTGTGGGTATACCCCCAGCTCTCGATAAGCGGAGCCAGCCAAGCATCGAAAGCAAAGTAACCAAGCCAATAGCCAGCTATACCGCCCAAAATCGACGCGATGGTCGTAATAAAAGCGAACTGCCATGCTCTAGCAGGCTGGGACAGTGCCATTGGCGCAAGCATAACATCAGGTGGAATAGGGAAGAAAACCGACTCTGAGAAGCTTAACCCGCCCAAATATTTGGTTGCGTGACGATGTCTCGCCCAGCGTAACGCCATGTCATAACATGGCTCAAAAAGCTTCACATTAGCTCTCCTGCTACAAGGGGAACAAATCGGACCGATTCAATGGTCGATGTTTTTAGTTCACCTTCAATCCTATCAATACACAGTAACGATTGTTGCTCGTTACCTACGGGAATAATCAACCGCCCGCCTTCTTTAAGCTGATCGCACAGATCCTGTGGAAGACTTGCAGCGGCGGCGGTGACAATAATGGCATCGTAAGGGCCCTTGGATGCCCAACCTTTCCAACCATCGCCGTGTTTCATTGCAATATTGTGAAGGTCGAGCTGATTCATTCGACGTTTCGCTTGGAACTGCAATGATTTAATACGTTCAACACTGAATACTTTGGCAAAAAGCTGCGCGAGTATAGCGGTCTGATAACCTGAACCCGTGCCTATTTCTAACACTTTCTCGGGTTTATTAGGGCTATCTAGGAGCAACTCTGTCATTTTCGCAACAATATAAGGCTGCGAAATGGTTTGGCCTTGACCTATTGGCAATGCCGTATTTTGATAGGCCTTATGTTTCAGCGCGTCGGGTAAAAAGCTTTCCCGCGGCGTACCAGCAATGGCGTTCAATACTGCTTGCGAACGTATTCCCTCGTTATAAAGCAGTTGTGCTAACGCGTCTCCTTTTCTAGAAGCTCTCATGATGTTGCGTACTTTCCTTTATTCTTATCCACAGCCACGCGAGGTTTAGTCTGTTGCGCGCCACGCTTTCTCAATACTCTTTACACCCTGTTAATTGGGGACAAGGTTTCCACGCACTCTCTAAGGACTGAGGTTGCAAAGCAGCCACTTGGAAGCGCAAACGAGATAGTAAATGTATCACCCTTACTCTGCCATTCAAGCTGTGAAGGCCAAATTTTTATCGCACGACGCTCTTGTTCGAACCCGCACTGGCTTAAAAAGTCGATAACTTCACTATTTTGTTCTGCAACAGATTGTTCAAGCGCTAGTGTGTCAGCTTGCGTAACAAGTGCTCCTTTACCCCACAGCGGTGCTGAAGGGCATACGTCTTTGGCATTAAAACGACGTTGTGCGTCTTGCTGCTGCTCAGAGCCGTCGGAACCTTCGTTGATGAAAAAGCTGTTAGAACCTGAAAGCACCAGCGCGTCGCCGTGAGTGACCTTGTCGAACATGTCTTTTTCTAAGCGTGCAGAAAGCATTTCATTAAATAGCCAGCTGCGCAGTGCAGAAAGCGCCATGGAACGTTTGTTACGGTGTCTGATGGTTTCACCGTTTACCATTCGCTCGGCCATTACCAGGTTTCCACCGCGTTGCACTTCACCCATGTCATTTAAGCGCATTACGCCAAAGCGTTGTTCGCCGTAATAGTTCGGCACACCGTGCTTTTCAATTTCTTGAAGACGCTCTTCAATGGCCTCAGGATGCAGTACCTGGCGCAAGGTAATCGTAAAGTGATTACCTTTAAGCTGACCCGTTCGCAACTTTTTATTGTGACGCATTTGCTTAAGCACTTTAACGCCTTCCAGTTCAAAGTTGCTGAAGTCGAAGTCAGGCTTACCCGGCGCATGAATACCAAACCACTGTTGCGTTACCGCGTATTTGTCTTTGCGACCAGCATAGGTAATTTGGCGTAATGGAAGGTTAACGAAACGGGCTAGCTGCTCAGCGACAAACGCGGTATTGGTGTTGGTTTTTTCAATAAATACAAACTGGTGCTCGCCTTCACCACAAGGGGTATAACCCAAATCCTCGACAACTTGAAAATCGTCGGCTTGGAATTTAAAAATACCGGTGGATACAGGTTTTGCGAAATAGTACTGCCAGTGGTCAGTGTGTAAAGGCTTCATAATTTTTCCAGTAGAACAACGGCGTGAGAGGCAATGCCTTCTTTACGGCCTGTATAGCCTAGCTTTTCAGTGGTCGTTGCTTTTACGTTGATGTCGTCAAGCGATACGTTGCAGTCTTGGGCAATAATCTCACGCATAGCAGTAATATGCGGCGCCATCTTAGGTGCTTGCGCCACAATGGTCATATCTGCATTACTTAAGCGGTAACCTTTCTCCCTTACTACATTGACAACGTGACGCAGCAGCACGCGGCTGTCTGCACCCGCGTATGCGTCGTCTGTGTCAGGGAAGTGCTTGCCAATATCACCGAGAGCTGCTGCACCTAGCATTGCATCACACAGTGCGTGTAGTAATACATCGCCATCTGAGTGAGCTAACAGTCCTTGCTCATAGTCGATACTGACGCCACCTATTGTGATGGGGCCTTCACCGCCAAACTTGTGTACATCAAATCCGTGTCCAATTCGCATTATGATTGTGCCTTTTGATTTTTTGCGCTGTGGCTTTGAACTCTGTAGTTTTGAGCGTTCTGGCCTTGCGCGCTTAATTTTTGCTTAAGATAAAATTCTGCCAAAGGAAGATCGGCCGGATGCGTTATTTTTATATTTGCCGGACTTCCGCTTACCATGGCAACTTTGTAGCCTTCAAGCTCCATGGCAGAGGCTTCGTCTGTGATATTTGCGCCCTGTGATAAACCATTTTGAAGCGCGCGTTTTAGCAATGTTGCTGGAAAAAGTTGAGGCGTTAAAGCGTGCCAAAGACCGTCCCGGTCTTCAGTGTGAGAAATAACATTTGTTGAAGGTCTGACCCGCTTCATGGTGTCACGAACAGGGGTAGCTAGAATACCGCCAGAAACGTTATCACTGCTCATTAATTCGAGCAGTGCGGAAATATCGCTCTCTTCTATACAAGGCCTCGCGGCATCGTGAACCAGTGCCCAATCGTTCTCGCCAAGTGACATAAGCCCGTTCAATACACTATCAGCGCGTTCCTTTCCGCCATCTACAACGCGAATGGGTTTTTCACGTAACCGATATTGATCAAAATACGCGTCACCTGGGCTTATCGCTACGATCACGTCATCGATTAACGGATGCTGTAGCAGCGCGTCAATAGTGTGTTCAAGAATGGTTTTACCATTTAAGGTGAGGTATTGCTTTGGGCGGTCAGCCTGCATTCGGCTGCCAACTCCGGCTGCGGGGATAACCGCAACAACGCGGGGCGATGTCATTTTCTTCACTTAGAATCTGCGGGCAAAATACGGTAGAAGGTTTCTCCCTTTTTAATCAGACCGAGTTCATTTCGGGCTCTTTCTTCAATGGCTTCTAGACCAATTTTTAAATCGCTAATATCAGCTTTAAGTAGGGCATTGCGCTGAGCGAGGTTGGCATTTTGAAGGGCTTGAGAGTGAACTTCTTGTTTTCGGTTGAAGTAATCGGGAATACTATTTTTTCCAAACCATAGCCTGTATTGCAATAGACCAAGCAGTACTATCAATACAATGGGAAGCCATTTACCTTGCAACACAGATTCACCTGACAATGTGGTTAAGCGGAAAAAAGCAGAGGCTCTTCGCCTCTGCTGTGTCTTATTATGCCGCGAAGCAGCGTCGAGTCAAAGGCGCATTATTCACCTTGGCCCAATTTTCCCTTCAATTTATCAAACAGCTTACTTTTTTGCTGCTCAACAACGTTGTTAAGTTGAGCTTGAAGCAGCTCCTGAAGGGCGGCACTGTCGCCTTGGGCTGCGCTAAGCATACTGTTTACGTCAACAAGCTCGCCTGATAGCAATGATTGTTCGTTACTTATCATGCTGTTGAGTTTGTTGTTTAATTCATCCAGCTTGTCTTTTTGGCTGGCAGTAAGCTGTGAAAGCGCCGCTTTAGCCAGCTTATTATCCAGATCAGACTTAATGTTAAAGCCAGGGTCTGAAAGCGTGCCGTCTAGCAGCATCGTCATGTTTAGGCTGGTTAACGTTTGCAGTGCCTGCGCAATAGCACTGGTGATATCACTGGTGCCAGTTGCTTCCATAACGAGCTGCTGAAGGTCAACTTCGCCCGTACCGGTAAGCATGTTATCAGTGACTTTCATCGATCCATTGGTTTTCATCAGCGCTGATTTAAGCACCGCATTTAGTGTTTCATTACCGCTAAATGAAATGTTAGACATATTCACACCGGCTAGCTGCCAGACTTGGCTAGCGTCAACCCCGTTGCCGTCAATCCAGAATTCACCGCTGGAAGTAAACGACTTTAGTAACTCGCCCGCTGCTTCAATAGTAAAGGTGGTGGGGTTACCGAATACTTCGTGAACGTTTGTAATGTTGTTCCATTTGCTGGTGATAGATTCATTTTGCCAAAGCACTGATACATTGGCTTCTTTCACCAAAATCGACGGCACTTCAGTCGGTGCTTCACTTTTTTCTTCACCTTGAATGAGCGGCATAACAATTTGCATTGCTGCCATAAGGTACTCAGTGTATTCCGCCGCTTTGTCGCCAAACACAAAGTAAGTGACTTGAGAAAGTGCCGCTTGGTCACCTGCAATTACCCCTTTCAGCAACGCGTAATCTTCTTGTGGCGCTTTCTTAAGTGCTTCAACACTTTCACTAAGGGCTTGTTTGGCATCACTCGCTTTTTCCGTGAAATTGCTAATAAGCGCGCGGTCTGCCTGCATTTCTTCTTTCAACTTATCAAATGAAGACTTTGCCTGTACCAAGGCTTGAGGGTCTTTGTAGTTCGTTTCTTTTAGCTGGGCTACCTGCGTTTTGTAGTACTCAATGCGCGACTTATCAGGTAAAGATTCATAGTCGTCTTTCAAACCTTTTCCATAGGTTTCGTAGGCAGACTTTGCATTTTCAATGGCAGCAGTGGTTTTTAGTGGATTGCGGGCGAGAAGTTCGTCAACCGTAGGCACGGCTTCTTTGGCTTTTGCTTTAATTTCGTCAAATGACAGTGAACGTTCTGGAACGCGATACACTTCACCTTCAGACTCGCGCTGTGTATCGAACTGCACTTTCAGTAAATCAAGATTGTTTACGATAACTTGATCATCTAACAATGGCTTTAGCTCGACGTCTGCATGAGCTTCGCCTACAAAAACTTGGTTGTGAGTAGGCTTTGTGGGGTTGGTGAGTGCAATACCTTTCAGCGTAACAGTTGTTGGAAAAAGAGAGTGGTCGAACTCGTCGATATTCACTTCTGCTCCATAGGATTCGCCCAGCTTGGACT
Organism: Alteromonas sp. G4i35; assembly: GCF_054960375.1. Taxonomy (NCBI): domain Bacteria; kingdom Pseudomonadati; phylum Pseudomonadota; class Gammaproteobacteria; order Alteromonadales; family Alteromonadaceae; genus Alteromonas; species Alteromonas sp. G4i35. Next base: position 26,440 of record NZ_JBHNZD010000001.1, read on the forward strand.
CAAGAATAGATTTGATGATGGTATTGGCGAACAGGAAATACACCAAAAATAGCAACACGAAAAAACCGACAACCCACAATAAAATAGGCTTACCCTTTGAACCACTGCTCATATTCAACTCCTTGATTTTTTGCGCGTCTGGCTTTTATTGCGCATAAGTCACTACTTTGGTGGCTAGTATATCGCTCAATAAAAAGTAATCGATTAACCGCCACTTATGGTGCCTCTGAGTGTAATGCACTCAGGTCTTTTCTTCTATACGCAGAAGGTAGGTGTATTGATTAAACCATGTGAGCTTTTAAACAACTTGACGTAAGAGAAGCAAAATTCGGCAAAGTTTACTTTTTTTAAAAGAAAATTACCCTGAACTATGGAGTGGTAGCAGCAGTAAAGTGAGCCTGCTTCTCAATGCTTTGCAGCAAAGCGCAGCAGGCTCGTTGAAATGTAAAATGCTTTGCAGCAAAGCGCAGCAGGCTCGTTGAAATGTAAAATGCTTTAAAGCTTAAAGCGGTTCGCAATGTCCATTATTGCTATACAGCTTGCGCGTAACGCCTGGCTCGCAGCTGCTAATTCATCTGCCGTTCTCAAGCTACTATCAGCAGCACCCGAAAGCGCATTGATGCGCATATTCGCTTCGGTAGCGGCTTCCGCTTGCTGCTCGGTAGCCCGCGCTATTTCGCTACTCATATCTGCAATTTCAGTCATTAAGCGATCAGCTTCTTGTAGATTTTGGTTCGCCTGTATAGCGTTGTCTACCGTTTTGGTTGACGCTGACTGGCTTACTTTTACTGCATCTACTGCGCTTTTGGCATTACTTTGCAGCTTTTCTATCATCGCTTGGATTTCATCGGTACTTTGTCCGGTTCGACTTGCCAGTGTACGCACTTCATCAGCTACGACGGCGAAACCTCGTCCTTGCTCGCCAGCTCTCGCTGCTTCTATAGCAGCGTTAAGCGCCAGTAAGTTAGTTTGTTCGGCAATGCCGCGAATTACATCAAGCACTGCACCAATGCTTTCAGTCTGCGCAGCAAGTTCGGTAACAGCGCTACTTACGCTTTCAATATCAGAGGTAAGAGAGCGTATATCGTTTACGGTACTATCCACAACCGAGGCGCCGTTTTGCACGTTACCCCGCGCGCTGCTGGTACTCTTTTCTGCAGAATCTGCGTTATTGCTAACCTCATTTATCTGCGTTGTCATCTCTTCCATGGCAGCGGCAACTTGAAGCATGTTTTCATTTTGCGTCTGTGCCTGAGCGTTACTATTTTTACTTGATGTTTCTACAAGTTCTGCTTGCTGGGTCAGTGAATTAATATTCTCACGGATCCCCAACAGAGAATGGCGCATTTTTTCGGTATATTCATTAAAGTAGCGTGCCAAACGCGTTACTTCATCTTGGCCAGTTTCAGGCAATGAGCGGGTAAGATCACCTTCTCCTTGTGAGATATCCTTCATTCGCTCACTTACTTCTTGAACCGGTTTCACTATGCTGCCGCCAATCACATAAACAAGCACCACAACTAGCACTATGCTAACCAGACAAAACACCGCAATCACATTGCGAAGATGAGCAAATTCTTTTTCAAGATTGGTAAGGTAGATACCAGAGCCCACTGTCCATCCCCACGGCTTGAACTCTTTAACGTAGGAAATTTTGTCGGTAGGTGACTCTTCACCGGGAAGCGGCCATACATAATCGACAAACCCTTCACCTTTCGATTTAACTTTTTGCGCCATTTCTATAAAGAAGGCTTTGCCATTCCCGTCTTTAAAGGTTCGTAAATCTTGACCGTCAAGGGCGGGCTTGATGGGGTGCATAACCATAGATGGCGTTTGGTCTTGGATCCAGAAGTAGTTGCTGCCGTCGTATCGTAGCGCTTTGACGGCCTCTAACGCCTGTTGCTTAGCGGTTGCCTCGTCTACGTCGGTGCGCGCCGCGAAGCTACTGAGCATGGTATGAACCACCTCGACCAAGTGCTGATTTTCATCATAAGACTTTTGCTTTAATGCTTCGTAATGCCTGTTTAAAACGACGGCAGTAAGAAGTACAAATAACAGCGTAATTAGGGCAACGATAATGCCCAAACGTTGAATTAAACTGAATTTTCTTAACCACATCGGCAAATACCTATCTATTTGTATTTTTGTTTTTTTAAAGTGTAGACGGTTTTTATACTTCTACTTATTACTCCAGAGTTAAATTAGACAAATGTACCAAAATTTAAGTGTGGCACTTTTGGGTGGTGTTTATTCAGCAATCTAAAGGCAGTCGAACTGTTGATTTAAGCTCTTTAAGCGAGATACTTGATGATATATCTGATATGCCGGGGAGTTTTCGCAGTACTGTATCTACAAAGTGGCCGTAATCATCCAAGTCTCTGGCCACTACTTGTAGTAAGAAATCAGCGCCACCTGTGATGTTGTGGCAGCTTAAAACGTTGTCGCAGCGTTGAATAATATCAATAAAGTCACTCGTTGTTTTTGTGTCATGGGCTGTGTAAGTGAGCTGTACAAACGCCAGCACGCCATACCCTAGCTTTCGTTTGTTCAGGTTCGCTTGGTAACTCTCAATGTATCCTTCACTCTCTAATCGTTTTACGCGTCTCCAGCAGGGTGTTTCACTCATATTGAGCTTTTCAGCCAACTTGGCGTTCGACAATTTTCCGTCCTTTTGAAGTAAGGCTAAAATTTTCTTATCAACATTATCCATGCTCTTCTTTACGTCCTATTTGATGGATTCTTTCCTCAATTAAATATCAATTAAAAGCTTCTTTCAATTTGGGCTATCTAAGCTAAATAGAAAGCAAGGTTATTTCGCGAGCACTCTTTTAGAATTAGTCACAATGGTGTGAACACTTATTAGTCTTATTTTGGAGGGCTGTAATCATGAAAGCTGTGGTATTTGAATCGTTTGGTGGAAAATTAAATATTCAGGACGTAAAGAAGCCCATGCCAAAATCTCACGGGGTAGTGATACGGGTAAAAGCCACAGGCGTGTGCCGCAGCGATTGGCATGGCTGGATGGGACATGATGATGGAATAAACTTACCTCATGTACCGGGTCATGAATTTGCTGGTGTTGTCGAGTCCGTTGGAAGCGATGTAAAGCGATTCAAAGCGGGCGATAAAGTTACGGTTCCTTTTATTAGTGCGTGTGGAAGATGTTCAGAATGCTCTTCGGGTAATCACCAGGTGTGTGGTAACCAAACACAGCCGGGCTTTACTCACTGGGGCTCGTTTGCAGAATATGTAGAAATCGATTTTGGAGACGTTAATCTGGTTCGTCTCCCTGAAGAAATAGACTACGTGACTGCGGCTAGCTTGGGTTGCCGTTTTGCTACATCATTTCGCGCAGTGGTTGACCAAGGTAAGGTGAGCGCTGGGCAATGGGTCGCTGTTCACGGCTGTGGTGGCGTTGGGCTATCTGCTGTGATGATTGCATCGAGTATTGGCGCAAACGTTATTGCCGTTGATATTTCGGATGACGCACTAGCATTGGCGCAAAAGCTTGGCGCTGATGTAGTGATTAATGCTAAGAATGAAAAGGATGTGTCTGCGACAATCAAGCGCCTTTCATTAGGCGGTGCGCACGTGTCAATTGACGCCTTAGGAAATCCTATTACCTGTGTAAACTCGGTAAATAGCTTAAGAAAGCGTGGTAAACATGTTCAAGTTGGTTTGCTATTAGCTGAACAGTCAACGCCTCCTATTCCCATGGATACGGTCGTTGCACATGAGCTTGAAGTAATAGGTAGTCACGGTATGCAGGCGTATCGTTACGAGGCCATGTTTGGCATGATCGCCACAAAAAAGCTGAATCCCCAAGCCCTGATTGGAAAGATAATTTCACTTCAAGAAGCGCCTAAAGCGTTGACTGAAATGGACAAATATTCACAACTTGGCGTGACCGTTATTTCTTTTGATGAAAAGTGAAAAACAGGGCTTGTTGAGCTGCATGTGAAATGTCATCTAACGCACTGAATACGTAGCTTGACAGAGAATCAAAAAAACTTTGCTGGTAGGGGCTTGGCAGGGCGATTTTGTGTGCTACCATCCGCGCAAATTTGGCACTGTCGTGATCTTCATCCAAAAGTATAAAGTTAAAAGAAGAACGACAGGTCAACGCAGGGTTTCGACTTTGCTTGTTTTTTAGCCGCTTCCATGTAACCGTGAGCAGTCTTACACGGCGGGAACGCTTTTTGTTACAGCTATTTCTATGAAAGGGTTGCAATGCTCATTAACGACACACTTCATACAACTTCACCCCTACGCCAGCGTATAAGAGACTACTATCGCATTAGTGAGTCGGTGGCTGTGGATCAAATCCTTCCCATTGCCGAGGTAAACCCACGTGCACGAAGCCGTGCATGGGAACGCGCACGAAAGATGGTGCTTCAAATTCGCCGAGAGCAAGAAGGGCACGGTGGTGTTGACGCATTATTAAATGAATACTCGCTATCAACAGCAGAAGGTGTGGTATTGATGTGCTTGGCTGAAGCCTTGCTGCGTGTTCCAGACAAAGACACTCAAGATGAGCTTATTCGTGACAAACTGTCTCAGGGACAGTGGACACCTCACTTGGGGAATTCAGAGTCGTTATTTGTTAACGCGTCGGCGTGGGGCTTGTTATTTACGGGCAACATGGTGAACTATGCCGACAAGCGCAAGAAAGAACAGTTTGGCTTGTTAAAACAAACCCTTGGCCGCTTAGGTGAACCTGTTATTCGCCGCGCTATGAACATTGCGATGCGCGTTATGGGTCGTCAGTTTGTTATGGGCGAAACCATTGAAGATGCGGTAGATCGCGCCAAAGAGAAAGAAACCAAAGGGTACGTATATTCTTACGACATGCTAGGCGAAGGCGCACGCACTATGCGCGACGCTGAGCGTTACTACGATGCATACGTAAAAGCAATAAAAGTAATCGGTAAAGCGGCTAACGGACGCGGTCCTAAGCGTTCACCGGGGATCTCGGTAAAGCTTTCTGCTATTCACCCACGATTTGAATTTTCTCACCGCGAACGCGCCATGGCAGACATTCCGCCGCGCTTGAAAGCGCTGTGTATGATGGCGAAAGAATACGATATCGGTTTAACCGTAGATGCGGAAGAAGCTGACCGTCTAGAGCTTTCTCTAGATATTATTGAAGCTGTATTTCGCGATGAAGACCTGAACGGTTGGACAGGCTTTGGCTTGGCCGTACAGGCCTACCAAAAACGCGCAATCCACGTTATAGAGCACTTACGTGAACTTACCCTAGAGGTAGGTCGTCCGCTAATGGTGCGTTTGGTTAAAGGCGCTTATTGGGATACTGAGATTAAGCTTACTCAACAAGCGGGCCTTGAAGAGTTTCCTGTATTTACCCGTAAGTCGTCAACAGATGTGTCATACCATGCCTGTGCGAACCGTCTACTTGAGTATCGCGACACCATTTACCCGCAGTTTGCGACTCACAATGCCTACACAGCGTCTGTTATTGTTGAGCTTGCTGGTGACGACAAAGAAGGTTTTGAGTTCCAGTGTCTGCACGGTATGGGCGATACCCTTTACGATCAGGTGGTAACACAGGATAAAATTCAGTGCCGTGTTTATGCACCTGTAGGTGAACACGAAGACTTATTGGCCTACCTTGTACGTCGTCTTCTTGAAAACGGCGCGAACTCGTCGTTTGTAAACGCCATCGTTGACGATGAAAAACCGGTTGAGTCTTTGCTTGAAGATCCGGTAGAGAAAACACAACGCCTGAAAGTACGTTATAACAAGTTAATCAAAACCCCACGTGGGCTGTATGCGCCAGAGCGCGATAACTCCCGTGGTCTAGACCTTACCGACACCAATGCGGTAACGGCGCTTAAACATGAACTTGAACGCTGGCAGGATTACTACAAAGTGACCGGTGAAGTGCCAGAAGGTGCGACAGCGGTACTTAGCCCAACTAACCACAACGACGTGGTAGGTTATCACCATTACGCTACGCCTGATGATATGCGCAAAGCATTAGATGAAGCCGAAGCTGGGTTTGAAGCATGGTCTAAACGCGATGTAAGCGAGCGCGCTGAAATACTTAATCGAACAGCAGATGCGCTTGAGCGCCACATGGCAGAACTCATCGCTATCTGTATGCGTGAAGCCGGTAAAGTAGCGCAAGACAGCATTGATGAAGTGCGTGAAGCCGTTGATTTCTGTCGCTACTACGCGGCGCGTGCAGAAGAGCTTGCTGAAGATCAACGCTTACTTCCTCGTGGTGTTGTGCTTTGTATTAGCCCGTGGAACTTCCCACTAGCCATCTTCTTAGGCCAAGTGGCAGCGGCACTTGTAACAGGTAACACTGTTATTGCTAAGCCTGCTGAACAAACCAGCATTATTGCGCAGCGTGCGGTAGATATTATGCACTCGGTAGGCCTGCCAGAAGACGCACTGAAACTTATTGTGTCGCCTGGTAAAGAAGTGGGCGAAACCCTTCTACCAGACGAGCGCATTAAAGCGGTAATGTTCACAGGTTCAACGCAAACCGGTACGTTAATTTCCCAAGTGCTTGCAGAACGTGGTGGCGAACAGGTGCCATTGATTGCAGAGACGGGCGGTCAAAACTGTATGATTGTTGATTCAACTGCACTGCCAGAGCAGGTAGTTGATGACGTGATCCACTCTGGTTTCCAAAGTGCCGGTCAGCGCTGTTCAGCGCTTCGCGTATTGTTCGTACAAGATGAAATTGCTGATGACCTTATCGAAATGCTAACCGGCGCCATGAAAGAGCTTACCGTTGGTGACCCAACGCAGCTTGCTACCGATGTAGGCCCTGTTATTGATGAGAAGGCGCTTAAGAGCCTGACCGATCACCAAGAGTATATGGAAGATAAAGCTAAGCTGCTTTATCGCAATGAAATGCCAGCAGGCTTTGAAAACGGTACTTTCTTTGCGCCGACCTTATATGAAATCAAGAACATTGATGTGCTTGAAAAAGAAGTGTTCGGTCCTGTGGTACATATTGTTCGCTTTAAGTCGAAAGACCTTGATAGTGTGCTAGAGCAAATCAATGGTACAGGTTACGGCCTAACTATGGGCATTCACTCGCGTATTGAAGAGCGTGCTAACGAACTAGCAGCCAAGAGCCGCGCGGGTAACGTATACATTAACCGCAACATGATTGGCGCTATTGTTGGCGTTCAGCCTTTCGGTGGACGTGGATTGTCTGGTACAGGTCCAAAAGCGGGTGGTCCTAATTATCTGCCTCGTTTAATGATGGAACGTGCCACACCTAAGCCATCGCACATTGATGATGTAGATGGTACTGATGCAGCGCTTGTCGGTGATGAAAAGATTGCCGAGCGTGCGCACGTAATGATGGATAAAGCGAAAGCGGTAGAAGTGCAGTGGCGTCATACGCCGTTGAATGACCGTATTTCTATGGTACGTCAGCTTCTCGCTAAAATTGCGAAAGTGGACATCGTTGACGAGCTTGCTGATGACTTGAACCGTACGCTTGCGACGGCGCGTCAGCAGTTAACCAGTGTTGAACGCAAGCTAGCCAAGCCACAAACCTTGCCGGGGCCAACAGGTGAATCGAACAAGCTTTACCTAGAGCCTCGCGGGATCTTGGTGTGTTTTGCCGATAAAGAAGTAACCTTCGAATACTGGTTACTGTCTATTGTGACCGCGCTATCAACGGGTAACCCGGTAGTATCAGTTGTGTCTGAAATCTTCTATGAAGAAGCAGTAGAAATTCAAAACAAGTTTGAATCAACTGGCGCACCAAAAGGCTTATTCCAGGTAGCGCGTCTTGCGCATCTAGATACCTTGCTAATGGATGAAGATTTATCTGGCGTGGTGGTCGACTCTGGTACTGAACGTACTGCGCGTATTACAGCAATGCTGTCATCTCGCGAAGGGGCTATCTTGCCTGTTATCACAGCTGAATATAATGACAACCTTATTCAGCGTTTGATGACCGAAAAAACCATCAGTATTGATACTACGGCATCGGGTGGTAACACATCGTTGATGACCCTAGTTGAAGATGATGAATAAGCGGTAATACTTGTGGTAAATACCGACTTGGCAAGATAGCGATTTAATTGAGAGCTATCTTCACAACATGTCATTCAAAGGCCAGCGCTAAGCTGGCCTTTTTAATACCTTATTCTTACCTTTCTCATTTATTTCTAATTCCTTGCTCTTTCCTTAACCGGACCTTAACCCTGCGTTTGAAATACTCGTGTCAGTTAATTTAAAAAAGCTGCGCATAGACCTTCGAAAGTAGCCTGTGCGCCAAATAATAGGCACAAGTCATGGGCAAGATAAAACTGACGGTAAATAGCATTACCCTTTGCATTTTGCTGTCTGCATGTACAAGTACTGATGACAGAGCGTTGAGCGAATCGGCATCGTCGTCAACGGGTAACAACGTTGTGTGGCAGTCTCAAGCACAGCAACAAGAATCAACACAAACCTTGCTGCTGAATTCGGACACGACGTTAACCGATGTCATTGATATCAAAGAGTTACCCCACTTAGCCGGTTACATTGATGAAGCCCTGTCTTCTAATGCTAGTCTGCAGCAGTCGTTAATAACGCTTAGAAAAGCACAATTAGCCATTGATAGTGCAAAAGCGGATAGGAACCTTAATGTTGACGCGAGCTTCTCTGCGTCAAAAAGTGAAACCACCAATAGCAATGCATCTACCAGCTCCAGTACGAGCTCTAACTCGATCAGTCCAAGCTATAGCGCGAGCATGAATGTCAGTTGGGAGCTGGATCTATGGCAAAAAATCAGCGATGGAATAAGTGCAGCAAATTTAGATGCAGCAAGTGCCAGAGCCAGTTATCAGTCTGCCAGAGATTCTCTGGTCGCTAACGTAGTAAGAAGCTATATCGACGTACTCACTCAGCAGCAATTACTGAATATTGAGCAGTCTCGGCTAACGGTACTAGAAAATAACGAAGCCGTTATTTTAAAGCGCTATAGCACCGGGCTGGGAAGCCTAGACGATTTAGATACTGCGCGTACAAGCAGTGCAAATACTCGCGCTACTATTGCCCAATATGAAAATGCACTTTTAACAGCAAAGCGCACGTTGGCCGTACTCTTAGGCAGGCAAAACCAATCGCTAAACGAGCTCAACACTCAAGTTAGTTTTCCCGACGTGTTATTGCCGCTAACAACTTTGCCGAAACAGGATCTGGCACGTAGACCCGATCTTCAGGCGGCCTTTTATGCGTTAAAAGCAACAGAGTTTGAAGTCGATGTGGCGTACAAAGCCCTGTTGCCAAGCATTAGCTTGTCTGCATCCCTTTCTGATAATGCCTCTACACCTTCACAAGCTTTGTTTACTAACCCTTTGTGGAGTTTGCTTGGACAGATGACCGCGCCACTGTTTCAGGGGGGCGCTCTAAGGGCGCAAGTTGAAGATGCAAAGCTAACCTCAGCCAATGCCTGGTGGCAGTATCGCGAAACGTTATTAACGGCGGTACAGGAAACCCAAAATGCGCTGGATAGCGAAACCGCGTTGAGTGCTCGAATTAGCCACACCAACGTGGCGTTAGCAAATGCGGAGCGCAGCGTCTCTACCATTGAAGGTCAATATCGACAGGGCCTTGCTGACATCTTGGACTTACTTTCCGTATATGACACGCGCTTTAACTTACAAGCTCAGGCAGTTGAGCTGCACGCCCAGAAATTACAAAACCGAATTGACTTAGGCCTAGCCCTTGGCCTTGGAGTGTCACAATGAGAAACAAACGAATTATTGTAACCTTACTCGCCGCTGCAAGTATTGCGCTAGCGGTTATGTATACCATGATGAATATGGGTGCCCAACATCCCGGCGCAAAACCGCAGACCGAATCAAAGCCAACGTCTCCAGCAATTTCCGCGAATGCTGAGCAACCACAAAATGCCGCTCAGGCAAAGAAAACTGCAGGTGGTGAAAGGACAGCAGCATTACCTGCTGCCGATAGCGGTGTGAACAGGCTTAACAAGGCAAGCGACACGTCATCAGTGAATACCACTAATCGCAGCCCGAAGGGGGAACAAAGCGGCAATACTCAGCTGGCTCAAGTAGGCGTTATTGATGTAACCGCCGACAGCTATAACGCTAAGGTGAGGGGGTATGGTCAGGTTGTTCCGCAAGATAGTTTGAGCTTAGTCGCACAGGTTAGTGGTCAAGTTACTGATATATCTTCGTCTTTTAAAACTGGTGCCCTAGTGGCAAATAACACGGTATTGGCACGTATTGATGACACCAACTATCAACAGGCGTTAGCAAGTGCAAATGCTACCTATCAAGCGGCTGTGGTAAGTCTGGAAGAAGAGCGATTACAGGGTATTCAAGCGAAAGATGAATGGACACGTTCAGGGCTTGATGGTGAACCTTTATCGGCATTAGTACTGCGTGAGCCACAGCTAAAGGCGGCTCAGGCCACTTTGGATGAAGCCGAGCAAAGTGTAAATTCAGCCAAGCGAGATTTGGCGTTTACCTCGTTACGTGCACCTTTTAATGCATTGGTGGTCAGCCGTGACATTGCGCTAGGGAGCTATGTTCAAGCTGGCAGTGCGGTCGCCACACTCTATTCTGCAGATATTGCCGAAGTGGCTATTGGCCTTTCACCTAGCCAATGGGCTCAACTACCTTCTGGTGATGAACCGCAGTTGTCTGGTGATGCCTCCCTTAACTGGCCGGTAACGCTTACCGATACCACTACAGGAAATACCTGGGTTGCCAATATCGTTCGCGCTGAATGGCATCAAAGTGATACAACGCGTCAGCGTAACGCCATAGCGGTTGTTGAGAAGCCGCTGGCGCAATCAACGCCTCTTTTATTCGGCAGCTTTGTGCAGGCAGACATTGAAGGAAGAGCACTCGACAATGTCTGGAAACTGCCGGCTTCTGCTATCTCGCAAAAGCAAGAAGTATGGTTAGTAATGCCATCTACCGGGCAGTTGGCAAAGTTCATGCCTTCGGTTTTGTTTGAAAGCGAAGGTTATGCCTACATCACCCCACCAAAAACCAGTGAAGTTACGGGCGATATTGTGAGTAATGTTGCGGGTAAAACCTCGGGTAACGCTAGCGGCAACAGCATGTCAGAACAGGTTGGCGAAATACGCCAAGCGCTGGTGGTTGCGCGCCCTTTAAACAGCTATCTGGTGAATACCAAAGTATTGCCTGTAGTGGAAGGACAAACAGGAGGGCAAGCCGATGACAAATAATCGAAACGGCGCGCCGTTTGGCGGGGGCGAGAGTCCGAAAAACAATAGGAATGGTGGGAATAACGCCCGGGGAATTATCGCTTGGTTTGCGCAGAACTCAGTAGCGGCCAATTTGCTCATGGTCAGCCTTATCGTGCTTGGCTTGGTTTCCATGAACGATATCCGCAAAGAGGCATTCCCAAGTATGGAGCCACGCTTTGTTACCATTTCAATGACATACGACAGTGGCGACCCTAAACAAGCAGAAGAAGGGATAGCTATCAAAATTGAAACCGCGCTGGAGGCAATCCCGGGGATTAAGCGAATTACCTCTACCTCGAACGCCAGCGGCGCCAGTGTGCAGGTAGAAAAAGAAACCGAATACGATTTAGACACGCTTTTCAACGACATCAAAACCGAAGTAGATAGTATTTCTAACTTCCCGTCGGATGCTGAAAACCCTGTTATCAGCAAAGCACGCCGACAAGAACACGCTATTTGGGTGCAGCTTTATGGTGACGTCGATCACGCTTCGCTTCAATACTTGGGTGAGCAATTAGAGCGAGATTTACTGGCAACAGACGACATTCGCGAAGTCAGCGCAGGCAGCTTTGTCGACCCTATGATGTCTATTGAAATAGACGAAGGTAAACTTCAAGCCTACGGATTAACGCTGTCAGACGTGGCTGATGCCGTTAACCAGGAGTCGAATACCGCGCTTACAACCAGCTTGCGCAACAAAGAAAAAGTGATTCGTTTAAAAGCGTCTGAACAGTCTTACTGGGCGAAAGATTTTGCCAACATCCCCCTCATTACCGACACCAATGGCGTCATACTCACCGTTGGCGATGTTGCTACAGTGCGCGATATGTTTGCCGACGACAGCTATCACTTGTCACGTTACAACGGTACCAATGGCTATGGCATCCAGGTGCTTATGGACGAATATGGTGACGTAACAAAAATGGTACAGCAGGCTCACGAAGTAGTGGACGCATGGCACGAAAAAGGCTTGCTACCTGAAGGCGTAGAGCTTGAAACCTGGTATGACAAAAGCACGCTTATTACCGAGCGATTGACGTTACTTACCAGCAATGCGCTTATGGGCATTGTGTTGGTATTTGTTACTCTTGCCGTGTTTCTAAATTTACGCGTGGCATTTTGGGTGGCGGCTGGCTTGCCCTTTATCTTCTTCGGCACCTTGTACTTCATGACCGACAGCTATACGGGAATGACGCTAAACGAAATGACCACATTCGGTTTTATCATGGCCCTTGGCATTGTGGTGGACGATGCCGTGGTGGTGGGGGAAAGCGTGTACGCCACGCGTAAACAGCATGGCGATACGCTTCAAAATACCATCTTAGGTACCCATAAAGTGGCGGTTCCTACACTGTTTGGTGTACTAACCACAGTGGCCACTTTTTTCGCATTATCGAACGTATCGGGCGGCTTAGGTACGCTTTATTCTCAGTTCGGCACTATCGTTACCTTGTGTTTGTTGCTGTCGGTGGTGGAATCGAAGCTGATCTTACCTTCACATTTAGCCCATCTGCCAACCAATCAAAAAGCGCGGAGGGGATTAGGTGGCGTATGGAACAAAGTGCAGCAAAAAGCGGATGGTGGACTTCAGTGGTTTAACTACCGCGTGTATCAGCGCCTATTGAAAGTCACCGTAGCCTACCGTTATGCCGCTGTATTGTTGTTTATTGCCTTATTTGTCATGGTGGTTAGCCTACCGCTTACAGGTGCGGTAAGAGTAAGCTTCTTCCCCAGCATGCAGGGCGACACGGTTTCGGCCAATATGTCGCTTTACAGCGATGCCAGCTATGGACAGAACGAACGCAACTTAATGCTGCTAGAGAAAAATGCGCTTGAGGCAGACCGCCAATTAACCCAAGAAAATGGCGCAGATAAAAGTGGCATTAGCAGTTTGCAAGTAACGGCGAGTGGTGATCAAAGCGGCACAATCACCATTTCACTTGATGAAGACTCCTCTTATTCTCTTGATGAATTGTCGGCACGCTGGAATACGTTAACTGGCAATTTAGAAGGCGTAAAAAGTCTAAAAATACGCTCACGCCGAGAGATGGTCGACGGGTTTAACGTTGAAATTAAAAGCATTAACGACGATACCCTGACGGCGGCTAACGATGCCTTTATTGAAGTACTTAACAATATCGATGGTGTATATGCAGTTGAGAGTTCGCTAACACCCGGCGAAGCCATGATGCGCTTTGAACTTACCCCCGAAGGACGAGCGTTGGGGTTGAATACGCAAAGCCTATCGCAGCAACTGTTAAAAGCATTTGGTGGCGAAATTGTTCAGCGCTATTTGCGCGATAAAAACGAAGTAAAAGTGCGGGTGCGTTATCCTGAACAAGACAGAATGAATCCGTCTGATGTAATGAACACGCAATTGCGTCTGGACGACGGCACCGTAGTACCGCTTTCTGTAGTGGCTAACGTTATTCAAGATGTACAAGAAAAACAGGTGGTACGTATAGACGGCCTACGCGCCCTAACGGTTAGCGCGTCGGTGGATAGCGATGTTATCACCTCAACCGAACTGGTGAATTACTTAAACAACGAGTTTGTTCCTCAGCTATCGCGTCAGTATCAGGACTTATCGCTTTATTTTGCCGGTGAGGCTGAGCAGCAAGCTGAAACGCAAAGCTCAATGCAGAGCGTGTTTATATTAGCCTTGTTGTCTATTTTTGCGTTGTTGGCGATTCCGCTTAAATCCTACGTACAGCCGCTTATTATTATGACCGCCATCCCCTTTGGTATAGTCGGAGCCATTATCGGCCACTGGTCGAATGGATTAATGATAAGTCTGCTCTCGCTGAACGGCATATTGGCGCTTAGCGGTGTGGTGGTTAACGACAGCTTGTTGTTAGTTTCACGATTCAACGCTTTGCGAGAAGAAGGTGTGCCGGTGGAAACGGCAGTTATTGAAGCTTGTACCAGTCGCTTGCGGGCTGTGTTGTTGACCTCAATTACCACCTTTGTAGGCTTATATCCCATATTGGGCGAAACTTCGGTACAAGCGCAGTTCTTAATTCCGGCAGCTGCGTCGCTGGGTTACGGTATATTGTTTGCCACCGTCATCACACTTTTATTAATACCCGCATTACTGTTAATTTATGACGATGTAAGCCGTCTAATGGCAAAGCATTTGGTTAAGCCTTTAACGGAGAGTACGGCTAATGATCCGCGTGTTACTAGTGGAAGATGATATGGGCCTGGCGGGCAATATTATAGACTATTTAGAGCTTGAAGACATGGTATGTGACCACGCTGCAAACGGTGTAGCCGCGCTGTCTCTTATCCAAAAGCATCCGTTTGATGTTGTGGTGCTGGACATTAATTTACCGCGACTTGATGGCTTAAGCGTATGTGAAAGGGTGCGGGAAGACGGCAACGATACGCCTATTATTATGCTAACCGCCCGTGACCAGTTGGAAAACAAGCTAGAAGGGTTTCAAAAAGGCGCCGATGACTATTTAGTGAAACCGTTTGACATGCCCGAACTGGTTGCTCGGGTTTTTGCACTGGCGCACAGGCGTTCATCACAAGTGAAAAAGCTGCGCTTTGGCAACGTAAGTTTAGCAATGGGAAGCGACGTAGTAAGTGTTGAGAACGTGCCTATTAAGTTAAGCCCCACAGCATTTACGCTGCTAAAGGCATTGTTACAGCAACAAGGAAAAGTTATGCCACGGGAGCGTCTTCTCGATGCGGTTTGGGGAGAAGAAGCGCCAGAGAGCAATGCGCTTAAAGTGCATCTTCATAATTTGCGTAAATCACTGGTGCAAGCGAATGCCACCATAGAGGTAAAAGCAGTAGCCGGCACAGGCTTTTGTGTGACGTTAAAACCAGAGCAGTCCAATTCAGTGCAAAGTACAAGCGCGGAACCAAAAAGTACAAATAAAGGAAACGATCAGTGGTAAATGGCCTTCGCATCAGCTTAAGACGCTACGTCTTGTGGTCGCTATTAAGTTTGGCCGCCGTGGTTATCGTGCTCTTTTCAATACAAAGCAGCGATAGCTTTTTCGATGGTATGGACGGCATGCTGAGAAATACCATGATACGGGCGGCAGAAAGCGCAGAGCTTGATGACAACAAGCATGCTCAAATTCTCGATTTACATGTTTTTGCGAACTACGAGAGTTTGCCTGTCGAAGTGAAGCAGAGCTTTTCCAAAGAGAGCTTTATACCGTTTTCACTTATGAAAGATATCAACAAACCTGATTGGTTTTCCCGTCCTATTTCGGCTCACTTTGCCGTGTTAGTTCCGTTAGAAAATGGAGAATCGCGATACGTTACCCAAGTGTTTGTCGCGCCACCTTCTGACGGCAAAAAACACTTTAGAATAAACCATGTTATTTACAGCGCCATTGTGGGCGTAGTTGCACTGGTTTCGTTCTTTGTCGCCTTGCTTTTTCTTATGCGCAGCGTGTCTCGCCCCATAGAGTCATTGCAGAGGTGGGCGGCGTCTTTGGATGAACAAGAGCTCGATAAGCCTATCCCGGAGTTTCGTTATAAGGAACTTAACGCGCTAGCAGGGATGATACATGGCAGCTTGCAAAACGTGCGCAACACCCTAAATCGAGAACGGGAATTTGTTAACCATGCGAGTCACGAGCTTAGAACGCCGATTGCCGTCATTAGAAGTAGCGCGGCATTACTGCACAGAGTGATCGATAGTGAAAATACTAAAGGCAATAACGCGCTTGCGCGGGTGGATCATGCCTCAAAAACCATGGCAGATTTGACCGAAACTCTACTTTGGTTAGGAAGAAATGAAGAAGCAGCTTTACCCAAAGAAAAGGTTAACCTTAAAGCAATGGTTGAGGCTCTAAGCCAAGATTTAATGTATTTGCTGTCGGGAAAAGACGTGAGTGTGCAGCTGCAATTGAGCGATTGTGAGTTAACGCTGGCGAAAACGGCGAGCGAAATTGTGATAGGAAATGTGATTCGAAACGCTTATCAGCACACGCAGCAAGGAAGAGTCACAATAAGTCTTTCAGATGCAACGCTCACCGTGCTCAACGAAGAGGACGGCCTTGAAGAAGAGGCGCTTAACGAAAAAGGCCAAGCGACTTTATCTGCGCCGACTATCAGTGAGTTAGATGGCGGATTTGGAATAGGGTTAAAACTCATTGATAAGCTTTGTGCGAAGCTTAAATGGGGTTATGCACATGAGAGGAAAACAGCCCGAGGTTCACATGATGACCAAGGTGATGTTTCTCGTATGACAAGAGGGTATAGAGTGGTGCTTACGGTACGATAATAGGCGCATATAACTCATCAAAGTGTTTGCACTTTGTCACTTCTAATCTGTTTACCGAAACGAGCCCAATAAAAAACGCCGATGCTAACATCGGCGTTTTTTCGTTTTTTAGCGTACAGCTATAAAACCTACACTACATCCACTCGCTGCTTCTGCGTTTGCGCTTGGGAAGGTAAGTCAGCATTACGCCCAGTAATATACCCACACCGGCTACCATACCACCGCGTGTAAACCAGGTAACCAGCTCATCTTTATTCGCGCTATCTACTTTGGCGGTAAGACGAGTTATCTCAGAGGCTTGTTCCTCGCTAGTTGTTGTAAGCTTCGATACCTGCTGACGTGCATCGTTAAGTTGCTGGCGAAGTCTGGCGTTTTCAGACTGCGCTGTTTGCAGTGCGCTTTGGCTCTCAGCTAGCTTCTCACTTATGATTGGCAATTGCTCGGCTTGCGACATGGTATTGGACACAAAGCGGCTTTCAACCCAGCCTTCGCGACCTTCATTGTCGGTAATTTGCGTGAATTCAGCATCGTTATCGCGTGCAAGCACAGTAATAGGTGTGCCTGCTTCAATTGAACCTAGAATACGGTAGTTACGACCAGGTCCAGTATGCATAAAGATAAACAAGTCATCTCTAATGTAATGCGAAGAAGACGCTTCTAAATCAGCGGTATCTTGTAGCGAAAATGCTTGAAAAGAGCATGCAATAAGGGCTGCTGCTAACCACTTTCGAATCATATGAAGTCCAATTTTAGAATTTAAAACGTGAAGATGGTATTGGTTGACCGCGATAAAGGCAAGTTTGTTCCACTTTTGTCTAATTAAAGCATCTTGTTTCATGGCGCCAGCATTGCGAAAAGTAAGCGACAAAGGTAAGGTGTCAGCATCATAAGCTGTGCCTAGCGCAACCATGTCAGAAATAGAATTAAAATTTGTAACGGGTGACAACGCCCACCATGCGTTTAGTCAACGTGTACTTCCTCTTTTCGAAAAAAACAGTATTCAGGTTAACTCTCATCGTGAAATGCGCCTAGAGAACGACTATTACGATACAGATAAGCTCGATTTTCAAAACAATAAAATGGGCTTTCGTGTTCGAGGTAACAATGGTGAATACGAACAGACGCTAAAGACTAACGGCGTGGTCAGCGGTGGTCTGCACAAACGCATGGAATACAATGTGAGCCTTGATAATTCAAGGCCCGACCTCACGCTATTTGAAGCCAGCGCTTGGCCCCAGGATTGGGATGTGGCGGCAAAAAACACGCGGCTATCTAAACAGTTTAGCACTCACTTTACTCGCAATGCCTATGTGGTTAGCGTGGGTGAAAGTGTGGTTGAGATTGTGCTGGACTGTGGCGAAGCAAGTACAGAAAAAGCCAGTTCCCCAATCAACGAAATAGAGCTTGAATTGATGTCAGGTGATATCAACAGTTTGTTTACGTTGGCGGTGCTAATAAACGACAACATGCCGGTACGCCTTAGTGATGTATCAAAAGCGGCGCAGGGATATCAATTACTTCACGGTTTTAACGCTAAAGTTCGACACCTGCCAGATTTCCTTGCGCTTGAAGACACAACCACCACAGAAGAAGCATTTAGCCACGCGGTTCAAACTGCATTGGCGCATTGGCAGCACCACGAGCATGTGTTTTGCGAAAGTGGCTCAATAAAAATGCTGGCTGAAGTTGCTAAAAGCGTACGTTTGTTACTGCAAAGTGTATCGCTTTACTTGCCGGTTCTGCAGTGCCCTGAGCTACTAGCCCTGCATAAAAAGCTGGTCACCCATGCTCAAAAGTGGGGCTGGCAAGACGACTTACAAAGTTTGCGTTACTTGCTCTCTAAAAAGAGCATGTTTAACAAAACTCTCAGCAAACATCCTGCAGTAGTAAGCTATTTGCAAGGACGACAAACAGGTTTAATGCAGGCTCATGAGCCCGAAAAGCTGTTTTTCGACAACGATGCCACAGACATTAAGCTACACGCCATAAGTCTTATTCAGAATAAGCCGTGGCAAAAAGTCGCAACGGGTTTTGATCATCCCGTGCTTGATCATGCAAAAGGCTGGCTGTCGCAAGGTTGGCAAACTGTACAGCAAAGTATGCCGCTAAATAAAACCATGGGGCCTGCCAATTACAGCGCTGTAGAAGTAATGCTTAGGCAGACATTATGGAGTGGATTTCTGCTGGGTGACTTGTTTGTAGAAGAGCGGGGTAATTTTCGCGCACCGTGGTTAGATTTGCTCACTGGTATTGATGAGCTGAATGCGCTGCTTATGTTAAAGCAGTCAATAGACGACGCCGAAGTAGACTCTCATGACGAGGTGCGAAAATGGACGTCAGAAAAGCTCAGTACATTAATTCGTATTATGGAACGAACTCGCACAGTGGCTATGCAACGTGACGTTTACTGGTAATTGTTTTCTATGTATATGTGGTTACTGTAAACATGCACGGTAAAGGCAACTCGAATCTCAAGGATGGAGGGCGCTGATGACCTCAGCCATAAATGACTATTTCCTTTACGCACTGCTTGGCATTTATGCCATTGGCTTTGTGCGTCTGTTCGTTCAAAAAGTCAATTTACGCAGTGGACGCTGGCTAACGGCAGCGTTTTTGTGCTGGCCTGTGTTTATGCTGGATGAGTGGCTTCGTATGGCAAATGCCACAGGGTTGGCTAGTATCTACGGGTTATCAGAAGTATTTGCTGTAATCGCGATTACGTGTTGTTACCGCGCAATAAAACCCATGCTGTTAGCTTACCCTACGGCAAGAAAGCGACTGTGGTGGCCGGTAGTAGTGACCGGCGTTTTTCAGTGCGCCATTCTCCTGATACCCGTAGACGATAAGCAGCAATGGCTCTCATCGTCTCCTCATGGTCAGCCTCTGCTATTGTGGCCTGCCTATATTGCATCACTGTTAACGGGGTTTAGCGTGTTGCTCATAGGTATTCTTATTACCGAGCATATTCAAATGTACCATAGGCACTTACCAGAGCAGGCGGTGGATATAAAAAACCTGAAAATGCCTAGGCTTGCCGGAGTAATGGGAAGCTTGGTTGGCGTTGCGTTTATGAGTATTCTACTTGTGACGGCCGCAACATTCGGCTTCTTCCCTGTTCCTTTTTGGGAAGGGTTTCATCATCTGATGATTGGAACGGCAATTCTAATTGTACTGTTTTCACTAACCTTTATACGACGGACGTCCCCGTCGCCACTCGATTACGAACGCTTAGATGAAGGCAAGGCAACGCCTTATGAAATTAGCAGTATTATTTCTAAAGCAGAACGCTACACCATAGAATCAAAGGCGTACAAGGTTCGCTTCCTTACCCTCAGTGAGTTTTGTAAAGGGGCAGATATCGACCCCACCTCGCTCGCATTGGCCTTGCAACTTACTGAAAAGAAAAACTTTAGACGTTTCATTTTCCACTACCGCTTAGAGTACGCCAAGAATGTTCTGCTGCGCAGCGACGCTAAACTTGAAGCCGTGGCAAAACGCATGGGGATAAATTCAGAAAAGTTCTTGAGTGAGTATTTGGTTAAACACCTAAACTCCACGCCGCTAAGATAACAAGAGTATTGTGCTAGACGTTGAGTTCGCGTTAGCCACCAAATGCATTTATCAATATTTGATGGGTGAAGGTTTTACGTAAATAAAAGCCGCGAGGACGGGTTTTAATACGCTGACCTTCTGGCCCCAACGCGTCAGTGAGCACTTTCCCGTTTGCCGCCTTAGGACGAATGTGTAAGGCCTCGCCTTGACGAGAGGTGATCGACTCAACCTGTCCAGTTGCAATTTGCTCGACCAGTTCCTCCCAATCGTGTCTTAATACCGCATCTTCGTGTTCATTCGGTCGCCAGTAAAAGCCTGTTGCTACCCGCCTATGGGCCAGCGGAATAGCTCTGTCACCTTCAATAGGTAGCCACAATACCTGCTGTAGTTTGTTTCGCACGTTAGACGTTTCCCATGTAATGCCGGGCGTCATCAAAAGCGGGGCAAAACAGACGTAG
This sequence comes from Alteromonas sp. G4i35, assembly GCF_054960375.1. Lineage (NCBI taxonomy): Bacteria > Pseudomonadati > Pseudomonadota > Gammaproteobacteria > Alteromonadales > Alteromonadaceae > Alteromonas > Alteromonas sp. G4i35. Next base: position 46,928 of record NZ_JBHNZD010000001.1, read on the forward strand.
GTGGTTTCTAAAGGCGAAAAATGGGCGTCGATGGGAATGGTTTTAAGTTCGATGCCAAGTTCAGGAAAGTCCTGTTGAGGCTTCGAACCTGCACTCGCGCCCAGCCACTTCTCTATCAGCATGCCTGGCCACCCCTTATGACGTTGTAAATTGGCCGGAATGGCTACATTTGCCATATCCGCAAGCTCTCCAAGCGTCAAGCCTGCTATCGCATGACAACGGGCTAAAAGGCTATCTGGAGATGACGGGGGAGACGCTGGTGGCTGCATAAATATGGCTAATTTCCTGTTTGAAAAGCGGGTACGAATATTAAGACTATGATTGGAGCATAGTTTGTGGAAGAATGAAAACATATAACAGTATAGTGTGCCCGGGAGTCTATGTGATAGATGCCGATGGATTCCGTGCGAATGTGGGCATAGTGATTTGCAACAAAATGGGTCAAGTATTTTGGGCAAGACGTTATGGTCAACATTCATGGCAGTTCCCTCAAGGCGGAATTGATGAAGGGGAATCTGCTGAACAAGCTATGTACCGCGAGCTTCACGAAGAAGTAGGGCTGACACCGAAAGATGTCACTATTTTAAGTGTTACCCGTAACTGGCTTAGATATAAGCTGCCGAAGCGATTAATTCGACAAGGCAGTAACCCTGTTTGTATAGGGCAAAAACAAAAATGGTTCTTGTTGCAGCTCGATTGTAACGAGCGAGACGTTAATGTACTTAAAACAGGTCATCCTGAATTCGATGACTGGAGGTGGGTAAGTTACTGGTATCCAATAAGAAACGTTGTATCGTTTAAGCGCGATGTATACAGACGAGTAATGAAAGAATTCTCGCCTGTAGTTATGTCTGCGCAGCATCGGCCTCAACAGCGCCAAAACGCAGCGCCACATAAACGTGGCAAGAAACGCAGGCGTGGATAAGCGTATGCGAAGTTCAGGTACGCAAAACAGGGGTGTGCAATATTGCGGTGTGCGGAGTAAGCAGCGAGTAAACTGCGAGTAAAAAAGGAAAAACCAGTGAGCCCTCAGAGCCAGCAAGGAACAATGTTAACCACGTTAAAGCGTATCGTGCAGGAAATGAATCAAATTCCTGCTCTCGATACGGCGTTGTTTAGGCTAGCCTCGCGGGTTAAACAGACCCTAGATGTCGATTCATGCTCTATTTATCTTGCCGATTACGACACCCAAGAATTTATCCTTAAAGCCACTGACGGACTACATCCCGATGCAGTCGAGCAGGTACGCATTGGCTTCTCAGAAGGGCTTATCGGGCTGGTAGGTCAGCGGGAAGAGCCCCTTAATATCGTTAATGCTCATAGCCATCCTCGATTCAAACATTACCCCGAAGTTCAGGAAGAAAACTATAACGCCTTTTTAGGTACGCCTATTATCAACCAACGGCGTGTGCTTGGTGTTATTACCCTTCAGCAATCACAAATGCGCCGCTTCAGTGAAGACGAAGAAGCATTCTTAGTCACCCTTGCTGCGCAGCTCGCGTTAGAAATAACCAATGCTGATATTCGCGGGGCTTTGACGCTGTCAAATTCGAACGACAATACTGCGCGGCAAAAAAATGTGCGTGGTATTGCGGGTTCTCCAGGCCTTGCTATTGGCAAGGGAGTGTCTCCAGACAAATCTATTAACCTTAAAAACTGGGTCGTAAAGCGCACGCAATCTCCTCAAGATCAAATTCAACTCTATCGCAAAGGGGTTGAAGTTACGCGAGGTCATGTCGATGCGTTATCGAAGCGGTTAGATGACGGCATCCCCGACGATGTTAAGTCCATTTTTCAGCTGTATCATCATCTGCTAGATGCCAACAGCCTTGGGCGGGAAGTAGAAGAAAAAATTCGCCAAGGTTGGGATGCGGCGTCTTCATTAAAAATGGTTGTAGAAAGCTATGCCGCACGCTTTCAAGCAATGGACGACCCTTACATGCAAGAGCGTGCCATTGATATTGTCGATTTATCCGACCGTATTCTTGCCAACATTTTGTATGAAGCGAATGGCAAAAAGGTTACTGAAAAAACGATAACCGAAGCCAGTATTCTCGTAGCTGATGAAGTCTCAGCGCCTATGCTTGCCGAATTTCCAAGAGGTAAGCTAAAAGGCATTATTTCTATTCGCGGTTCAAATAACTCTCACGCGGCAATATTGGCTAGAGCCATGGGCGTGCCTGCAGTGATGGGCTGTCAAAACGTCACGCCAGCACTACTCGAAGACAAAGAGATTTTGCTTGATGGGTATTCAGGCGAGGTCATTGTATCGCCTGAACGTAACATCAAGTCTGAATTTATACAGCTCATTGAAGAAGAGTCGGCCATCGCAGAGAAAATTGACGCCGAGGCTGATAAACCTTGCGAAAGCGTTGATGGCTGTAGAATGTCTCTTTATATCAACGCTGGCCTTTCAGCTGAAGTCGAGCTAAACGCTGAACAAATTGGTGCGGGTGTAGGGCTTTATCGCACCGAGATCCCCTTTATGTTACGCGAGCGTTTTCCTTCAGAACAAGAGCAAGTAAAGCTGTACCGCCAAGTGCTTGAGGCCGCGCCTTCATTGCCTATCACTATGCGTACTCTCGACGTAGGAGGCGATAAGCCACTACCGTACTTCCCAATTAATGAAGAAAACCCATTTTTGGGGTGGCGAGGCATCCGCCTAACCCTTGATCATCCAGAAATTTTCTTGGTTCAGGTTCGCGCCATGCTGCGTGCAAGTGTAGGCCTAAGCAATTTGCAAATTATGCTGCCTATGATCTCCACCGTATCTGAAGTGCAGGAGTCTAAGCGACTAATTAATCAGGCATATTATGAAATTTGTGATGAGATTGCAGAGTCAGGACAAACGTTAACCAAGCCTAAGTTAGGTATTATGCTAGAAGTCCCGTCGGTACTTTATCAGCTACCTCAATTAGCAAAGCACGTGGATTTCTTTTCGGTAGGCAGTAACGACCTGACCCAATATCTGCTCGCGGTGGATAGAAACAATACGCGGGTGGCAGGGCTCTACAATAGCTATCATCCTGCGGTATTAGGGGCGCTTTACGACGTGGTTCAAAAAGCCAATCAAAATCAAGTGCCCGTAACTATCTGCGGTGAAATTGCAGGTGAGCCAGCTGGAGCATTACTGCTAATGGGAATGGGTTATCGCCGCCTAAGTATGAACGGCTTTAACTTAAGAAAAATAAACTGGCTTATTAGAAAAGTCACGCTGGATGAATGTAAGCAGTTACTGTCATTGGCGCTCACCTCTGTTAGCCAAGAAGAAGTTTTTGTGCACTTGAATCAATATCTTGAAACCAAGGGCCTGGGAGGCCTTATCCGAGCAGGTGCTTAAGGAATGGATCCGTTAGTTGTAATAGTTCTCAGCTGCCTTATTTTAGGTTCTGTGGTAGGTGTTCTGGCGGGTATGCTGGGCATTGGCGGTGGGCTTATCATCGTTCCTGTGTTGTCGTATTTGCTTATACATTTCATGGGAATGACCACTGAAACCGTAATGCCTGTCGCTATCGCTACCTCATTATCTACCATCATCTTCACAGGAATGTCGTCGGCCTTCGCGCATTACAAGCTGGGTAATATTCAAAGGCATGTTGTGCTTTACACAGGCTTAGGTATTGCTTTTGGCGCATTTGCCGGAGCTCAGGTAGCAAGCCATATTTCTGGTGAACTGCTTAAAGATGTGTTTGCGGTGCTGGTTATTTTAATTGCGATGCAGATGATATTTGGTAAGCAAAAAGCCTCAGAAAATGACGCATCAAAAGGTACGCTTGCGACTGTTGGTGGTGGAGCTGGCTTACTAAGTGCACTTATGGGGATTGGTGGCGGTGCATTATTGGTACCTGCGCTGGTATGGTTTCGTGTTAATGTACGCGCGGCAATTGGCTGTGCTGCCTTTTGCGGACTTATTATTGCCGTTTTTGGTACCACGAGTTTTATTGTGGCCGGTTACAATGCGATAGATGTACCAGAACATAGTTTAGGTTATGTGTATTTACCGGCAACAGCTGGTATTGTTGCCACCTCTATGTTTACCGCAAACATAGGTGCAAAGCTTGGGCAGCGAGTAAATGTTCGTGTGTTAAAAGCGATGTTGGCGTGCTTACTCGTGTTGGTGAGCATTAGAATGATTTTAGGAATTGAATAAAGTAATGGAACAGAGCAGTTATCTGGTATTTCCCAGTATCGACCCCGTTATCTTCAGTGTCGGTCCGTTAAGTGTCCGCTGGTACGGCCTTATGTATTTGGTGGGCTTTATCGCCGCGTATCTATTGGCACAAAAGCGTCTTTCACAAACCAACTGGAGCCGTGAGCAGTTAAGCGACCTGCTTTTCTGGAGCTTCGTTGGCGTAATATTAGGCGGTCGAATAGGCTATGTGCTTTTCTACCAGTTTGGTATGTTTCTCGACGATCCCTTGTACTTATTCAAAATTTGGGCTGGTGGAATGTCCTTCCACGGCGGGCTTTTAGGGGTGCTAACAGCCTTATTCTGGCGCGCCAAGTGTATGAACACGACCTTCCTTCGACTAGGCGACTTTGTTGCCCCGTTAGTACCCATCGGCTTGGGTGCTGGACGCATAGGTAACTTCTTAAACGCTGAACTTTGGGGGCGTAGCACCGATGTGCCTTGGGCGGTCATTTTCCCCAACGCGGGTAATATCCCCCGTCACCCATCACAGCTTTACGAGTTTGCGCTTGAAGGCGTACTACTCTTTATTATCCTATGGCTATATTCTGCCAAAAAGCGTCCAGTAGGGGCGGTCAGCGGCTTGTTCTTACTTGGTTACGGCACCTTCCGATTTATCGTTGAATACTTCAGAGAACCCGACGCACATATTGGCTTATATCAAATGGGACTAAGCCAAGGGCAACTTCTTTGTTTACCTATGATAGCTTTAGGAATAGGATTAATAGTCCGTGCTTACATGCGCGGAAAAGACCATGTTGAACAGCAAAAAATATAAGAATAACGATGAAAGAATATCTCGCTCTAATGCGCCATGTACGTGATACGGGTGTGAAAAAGGAAGATCGAACTGGTACAGGTACGTTAAGTGTATTCGGCTATCAGATGCGTTTTAATCTACAGGAAGGTTTCCCCTTGGTGACAACAAAGAAGTGTCACCTTAAATCCATTATTCACGAACTACTTTGGTTTCTTAAAGGCGAGACAAACATCGCTTATTTGAAAGAGCACGGTGTGAGTATTTGGGACGAGTGGGCTACCGAAGAAGGCGAGCTTGGTCCGGTTTATGGACACCAGTGGCGCAGTTGGGATCGCGGTGATGGCACATCGGTAGACCAGATTGCCGAAGTGGTTGAGCAAATCAAAAACAATCCAGATTCTCGTCGACTTATCGTTAGCGGCTGGAACCCTGCAGTGCTCCCTGATACCAATTATTCTCCTAAAGAAAATGCAGCGATGGGCAAACAAGCATTGCCACCTTGCCATACACTTTTCCAATTTTATGTATTAGACGGTAAGCTTAGCTGCCAACTTTACCAGCGAAGCGGCGATATTTTCTTGGGCGTTCCGTTCAATATCGCAAGTTATGCTTTACTGACCATGATGATGGCGCAAGTGTGTGATTTAGAGCCCGGCGATTTTATTCATACGCTAGGCGATGCGCATCTGTATTCAAACCATCTTGAACAGGTAGAGTTGCAGCTAAGTCGTGAGCCTTTCGAGCGCCCAACGATGGAAATTAATCCTGAGGTGAAAGATATCTTCGGGTTTTCCTTCGACGACTTCACGCTTAAAAATTACCAGTCACACCCACACATTAAAGCCCCTGTTGCCATATAAGGAGTTACCATGAGTACTCCGATATTAATATGCGACGACTCAGGTTTCGCAAGGCGCCAGATGGCGCGCAGTTTACCTGATGGGTGGGACGTGGATATTTCGTTTGCCGAGAATGGTGAGCAAGCCCTCGCGCTTGTTCGCGAAGGCAAAGGCGATGTGGTGTTTCTCGACTTAAACATGCCGGTAATGGACGGTTATCAAACCATGGAAGCCATTCGCCAACAGGATCTTCCTTGCTTGGTAGTTGTCGTTTCCGGTGATGTACAAGCGCAAGCGCGAGAAAAAATGCTCGCTCTTGGTGCCCTGGATTTCATAAGAAAGCCAATTGATAACGAAAAACTCAGCCACATCCTAGCCTCTTACGGGATTTACAGTGGCGAGACGCATTCTTCTGGTGCGAGCTTACAAAAAGCGCAAGACGATAGCGACTCAAATGCCGTTTTAGCCAAGCGCCAGATGAGTAAAGAAGATCAATTAGACGCATGCCGTGAAATGGTCAATATTGCCATGGGGCGTGCGGGTGAGAATCTTGCTCAACTGCTAGGTGAATTTATTGATTTGCCCATACCAAACGTCAACTTAATTGAAAGCAACGAACTGTCTATGGCGGTTGCGGAAATTAATCGTAACGACAGTGTTTCGGCAGTTTCAAAAGGCTTTATTAGTGAAGGTATAAGCGGCGAAGCGCTGGTTATTTTTAACGACACAAACTCTCAAAACATCGTTGAACTATTAAAGTATCCGCCGTCGGCTTCCTCCGACAAACTAGCGCTAGAAGCACTAATGGATGTTTCCAATATTCTTATCGGTGCCTGTTTAAACGGTTTGTCAGAGCAGTTAAATGTCGCCTTTAGCCACACACATCCGGTGTTACTGGGGCAGCACCAAGGACTATCAACGCTTTTAAGTGATAACGTGCAGCGTTGGGGCAAGCTCATGGCTATCGAAATAGGTTATGCCATTAAGGCCAGAGATATTTCCTTTGACCTGCTGTTGCTATTTCCTGGTGATGCCATGAACCATATCTATTCTCGGCTGCTCGATGATGACGCTGTGACACAAGACAAGGAAAGTCTATGAATGCATCTACAGACGCACTTTCCACCGGTGCTTTAGTTAATTCTTCTCAAGTACCCGCAGAGCTTCTCGATTCCATTGAAGTGGGCATTGCAGTGCTAGACCGCAACTTCAACGTTCAAGTGTGGAACAAGTTTCTTGAAAACCATGGTGCAAAGAAAGCGGAAGCAATCATTGGAGACAGTCTTTTTTCTCATTTCCCGGAAATAGAAGAAAAATGGCTGAGAACCAAAGTTGACCCTGTGTTCAATTTGAAGAGCCCGGTGTTTATTATTTGGGAGCAGCGTCCTTACTTGTTTAAGTTTGGTTGTAATCGCCCTGTAACCAGCGCTGCAGAGTTCATGTACCAAAATGTGACCATGTTCCCTATTGTCGATAAGCGCGGCAACGTAGAGCGGTTTTGTATGCTTGTTTACGATGTCACTGAGCAGGCGCTCGGTAAGCGTGGAATGGAGCATCTTAACGAAGAGTTGAAAACTGCGAGCCGCGTGGACGGTCTCACTGGGCTATATAATCGTCGCTACTGGCAGGAACGCTTTGATGAGATGCACAAACTTTGTGTGCGCCGAGAAAAGCCAAGTACTGCGCTTATGCTCGATATCGACCATTTCAAACGCATTAACGATACTTATGGTCATCAGGCTGGGGATAAGGTGATTAAGATGTTAGCAGCGCTGATTAAGCGCTGTGTGCGGGAAACCGACCTTGCAGGGCGCTACGGCGGCGAGGAATTTGCCATTATTCTGAATGACTCTTCGGTTGAAGATGCCAAGATAGTGGCCGAACGTATCCGACAATTAGCACAGCGTTTAGTGGTAGAACACGAAGGTGAGTCAATAAGTTTCACTGTTAGTTTAGGCCTTGCACAATTCTCTCCTGACTTTAAAGGAGCGATGGCATGGCTTGAGTGTGCCGATCAGGCGCTTTATGAAGCAAAAGAAAACGGCCGAAATCAATATCGCATTTATGCAGCGCCTGGCGCGTTATAGTGCTAGGCGTAGGGTGTTTTTGAGCTCTTGAAAGGTGACAGGCTTCACTAAGTGGTATCGAATACCTGCCTGCAGCGACGCTTCTTTATCGCTTCTGTGGGCATTGGCCGTAAGGGCGATGATTGGAAGGTCAGGGTGACCTTCTTTCATTATTTTAGCGACTTCCAAACCATTGATATCTGGTAAGTTGATATCCAACAGCACACAGTCAAACGCATTTTCACTCACTCTAATAATAGCGTCGTCACCGGTGTAGCTCACAGTAACTTCGTGGCCCATACATTGAAGCATATACTCCACCATTTCTGCATTAATGGGCTCGTCTTCTACCAGCAACACATTGGCCTTTTTCGTTGTTTCAACAACTCTTGCGTTACTTGCTGTAAGGTGATGGAGCGCATCTACAAAGCGGTTTCTATCGATGGGTTTAACAAAACTTTGATAGATGGGCAGTTCACTGTTTGCAATAATGTTGGCAATATCTGGGGTTGCTGATAACACAATAACGGGCGGTACCCGTTCACCAAAAATTGCCTTAAGCGTCCTCACTAGTTCAAGACCATTCATGCCCGGCATATACAAATCGGCAATAATGCCTGAAAACTGGAGTATTTCTTCGTGCAGATTGAGCAAGTTCGCACCAGATGAAAACGTGCGTGCGCTAAAGCCCTCTTTGGTAATAATTGATTGTAAATGCAGCCTAGATATCTCTAAATCGTCAACTACGGCGAAGGTCGCATTAGACGGTGCTGAATTTGTAGCGGGAAGATCCTCAATAGGTTTCAGAGGCAGTAAAATTTTAAACTCTGTACCAACTCCAACTGTACTGGTTACCTGAAGTGCACCGCCCAGCTTATCAACGCTGCGTTTAGCTACAGACAAGCCAATTCCTGCACCCGGGAAGCGTTGGCCAGTTGAGTGTTCGCCGCGATAGAAGCGTTCAAACATGCGCTTTTGCGTCGCCTCATCAATTCCTATTCCAGTATCACTAATTATAATAACGAGAAAAATCCCTTGGTTTTTCACCAAGGTTGTAACGGTGACGTCGATAAGTCCATTAGCCGTAAATTTAACGGCGTTATCAAGAATGTTAACTACCACTTTAGAAAGGGCGACAGGATCCGTTTCTGCGTAATGGGGCACACTGTGACTACAGTGCATATTAAATTCGATTTTTTTGTCTTTTACGCGTACAGAGAACGGCGAGATACATTCGTCGAGCAAGCTGATTAGGTCGACATCTGAAAAGTGCAGGTCGTCTTCAGTGTTATTGATTAATACATCGGTAAGGTTGTTGGTAAGATTAAGAAGTCGATAGCTGGATTGTTCAGCCTGCTGAATTAGTCTGGTACGCTGCTCTTCCATGTTAGGAATAAGTTCAAGAGCACTGATAATTGCACTTATTGGCGCTCTGAATTCATGGCTAATCAGCTGCAAAAACTCTTTGTTTTGCAAATCTCTATCGTCATCCACAACGGCAAGTCTCAACTTCGATTTACCAAACTTTTTAGGCGACTTGTTTGCATTACTTTTGTAAAAAAGCCATGCGATAAAATACCAAAGTACTATGACGACTGCGCCCAAAATAGTAGTGAGAAGCATCTTATTGCGCAACGCCTGAATACGCAGTAACAACGCGTTTTCTTCCGCCTGCATGGCATTGACCATAGGCAGCAGGCTAAATTGCTGTTGAATACGTTGAGTTGCGTCGGCTATCGGCAACTCAATAAGAGTATGAAGTAAATCTAGTGTGGTTTGCGCGACCTGCCGTGCAGACGCGCTATTCAATCCTTCTTTTGCTATTGCAAAGTCTCTTTCGGATAAGACTGTGGGCGAGATTGCTTGGTCTGCACTACTGCGAAGGTATTCAGATATACCTTGAACGGTGACCTGTAGCTCGCGCTTTAAAATAGTGTAATTCGCGGGTCCAGAAAACGCGCTGCTCTCCATCCGAAACGTAAATTGATTGATACTAGACTCAGTGGCAAGAATATTATCCTCTAAGTAACTCTGCTGCTTTAAGGCTGTTATGAGTGCTTGTTGCTTGCTCATCAGCGCGATTAAAACCGCAATAACAACCATAGCGATCAACAGTGCTGTAACACTCACTTTTGAAAAACTGAATGTCCGCGAAATTGATGATGATTTGCGCTGCGAGTGGCCAGCCTGATTTGAGCTCACGTTCATCCTTGCAAGTAATATGCGGTAGAGATACCTACCTTAAATGTAGGCAACTAACGCTAACTTGCAAGGAAGTAGAAAAAAATTACGGTGACTCAACGCGCTTTATATGGTGCCTAATTGAATACAAAAAGCAAAGGCTGGGAATTACCATGACTGCTGTGAGAATAAAGAACAAGCTCCAATTGCCTTCAAGACTATCTACAACAAAGCCGCTGCTAGAAGCGACCAAGGTTCTGCCCGCAACACTCAGGGAGGCCATGAGTGCGTATTGGGTTGCACTAAACGCCCGATTACACAATAGTGAGATAAACGCGACCATGGCAACGGTGCTCCAAGCCCCTGTAAAGCCATCGACAATAACGGTTATGGCTAAAAGAGATGTGGAAGGGCCTGTTTGCGCGATCAGTGCAAATAGTAAGTTAGACGCGGCCATGGCCACACCCGCAATCATTAATCCGCGGTAAATACCGTAGCGAATGTTAACCAATCCACCTAACAGTGAAAACACAATGGTTACCCACCAGTTGAGCAATTTTGAGTAAGTAGCGATATCGCTATTAGAAAAGCCAATTTCTTTATAAAACACGATACTCATGCGGCCTAGAAATGCTTCACCGATTTTAAATAGAAAGATAAACAGTAAAAACGACGCCGCTAATTTAACGCCGTTTCGATTGAAAAATTCGGCGAATGGCGTGACCAGAGTAGTTTGTATCCAGTGAAAAACGGGAGACTGCTTTGTATCTTTGGCTGTTATCTTTTCAAGCAAGGCTTCGCGGTCAATTTGTGGCTCGTTCGCTAAACACGTGGCGCACATTAATAAAGCCATGAGAGCACCGAGTAAAAGATAAATGTTTGGCCAAGTCCAAGATGTCATGTCAGCCAAGAAGAACGGGATAGCACCAAGCCCGCCATAACCTGTCCACCAGCCAGCGGTGGCTACTGAAGACGCAGCTGACATGCCGTCTTTGTCGTCTTGGGCAATACAGTCAATGCGAAAACCATCGATGGCGATATCTTGCGTGGCTGAGGCAATAGCAATAAGCAAACCGATTAATGCAACATAAAACAAATCTTGGTCTGCAGTGAGTTGAGACATCACTAAACACAGCAAAACTACACAGCCTTGCATAGCGAAAATCCAACCTCGTCGTTGACCTAATAGTGGGGGCTTGATTTTGTCGACAAGCGGAGACCAGAGAAAATTAAAAGAGTATGTCGCGAAAATAATGCCGAATAAGCCGATGGCCGAGCGAGACAAACCTTCATCTTTGAGCCAAGCAGATAGCACTGAACCAATCATGATCCAAGGGAAGCCACTGGAAATGCCGAAAAGAAATATACTGAGGTATCGTTTGTCGTTAAACGTTTTTAAAGCGTTGAGCAAAACTGCGGCCTTAGGCAAGAATACAAAAGCATATTGAGCCATGAACCACAGTGAGAAGCAATAACGCGTTGAAGTGAAAGTTTTACTATGGACGAATGCCTACGCAGTCGAGTGGGCAATGACCCAAACCTTCAAGGAAATTCACGCAGTTATTTAGTTCATCTACAAGAAACTGGTCGTTAATTAGCTTGTCTTCATTCCAATAATGCACTTGATGAAGTAAATGCCAAAAAACCCGTTCTTTTTGTGTATAGGGCTGCGTTAAGGTGTAATCAATTTGCCCCCATTCTTCCATACTATCCCAAAAGAATAGCTCGATCTCCTCGATAGGAAGCTCTCCTTGCCAAAATGCTCTCAAATAGAAACACAGCTGCTTTGCTTTGTTATCTACGAAATCTTGAACACTCACAAGTAACTCAACCGTTTATGTTTGCTAAAAGTATTATAGTTCATAACAATCTTACTGCTTAGGACAGAGGCTTGCTATTTACACCATTAAATTTAGGTAATTGTTTTGGATACTAATTTAGCGTAATCGGTTAATTATCGAATTACCACCCTAGGTGGCGAGTCCAACCAATAGTGCTATTTGCAACTATCTGAATATGAGGGGATTTCTGAAACTCCTTTATACTAAAGGCTAATAAATTGCTGGGAATAATTATTTGTCGATAGTGCATCTTTAGTGCGTTTTTTGCGCTAATCTTTCGCTTTTGCGTGGTACTGTTCGCCCAGTCGTTAAATCCACTTAGTGACAGATCCAATATTGGAAAGCTGGACTGCGCTATATTATCTATAACTAATGTGTTCGTTGATTCTTCTGGCCAAAAAGGTGAAATGGCTACGAAAGTGTCTGGATGAAGTTGAGGCTGTTGCTCTACGACGGACAAGTAAGTTGTGGCCAGCATGCCTTGTGCAATGACCATACGGTAGCCTGAATTGTCTTGTAAATAATTATTCAATGCATTGAGTTGTAAACTCAGCGCTGAAGTTGCTGATTCAAAATTGAGATACTGCGTAAGTTGATTACTTCTGGGGTGGATATTTTGGGCTGACATAGACGTAGTTTCAGAGTCTGATATGTCGGTGTTCGTAGATTCAGCAGGTAGGTTCTGCTGGGAAGTGACATTGACCGGCACATTAAACGGACTTATCACTACATTCCAGCCTTTTTCAGCAAGCATGTTGGCAAGGCTATTTCCCTGCGCGAGCGTAAGGCTAGAGGGAAAAGGCTCGGTGAGTATGATAGCCACACCCAAAGGTAATGGTGTTTGCGCTTCAATTTCAATAATTGGGGATTCAACTTCTCCAATCATCAAAGGTTTCACTTCTCCAGGCAGATAGGCGTGACTAACATCTGTGAAAAAGTCACAGTGAGCTGTCATAGGCAATAGCGAAACAATAACAGCAAATGTTAAAAGGAGAGCGTGCCTTTTCATAAAATGTGGTTTGCCTTTACCTTAATCTGGATCTATTCAGCTTGGACAGCATCAAATTAATTCGTACATCAAGCGTATACGAAGGTTATCGGCAGGGTGCGTTAAAACTAAAATGGAGTCTATTGATAAAGTTGAATAGCGTTAAAACGCTACTCAAAACTTTCTGAGAGCGGCTTTGGGCAAAACGGACTAAAAGGGATGGCGACATTAAAGTGCAGCCAATGCCCAAGTGTCGGGTGTGAAAGACTCAAGCTTTCAGCATGAAGCTGTAAACGAGGCGCCATGGATAACGCTTCTTCATGCGCATAGAGTCTATCTCCCAAAATAGGGTGACCCAAAGCAAGCATATGTACTCGCAGTTGGTGAGAGCGACCGGTAATGGGGTAAAGGGCAACGAGAGAATAGGGTCGCTCTTTTTCATCCAGTGTGCGCTCAATGACGTCAAAATGCGTTACGGCTTTTTTACCGCGCTCGAAGTCTACCATTTGCTTTGGCCTGTTTGGCCAGTCGCAAATAAGGGGAAGGTTAACCTCTCCGCTGTCTTGTTCTACATGTCCATGAACCCGGGCGAAGTAGCGCTTTTTAGTTTGACGTAACTCAAATTGTTTCGAGATATGGCGGTGGCTATCTTTATTAAGCGCCAGCACCAAAATACCCGAGGTCGCCATGTCTAAGCGATGCACTACTGTGGCGGTGGGATACACTCGGTTAACCCGGCTAATTAGCGAGTCGCGGTGCTCCAATGCTTTGCCCGGAACGCTCAATAGCCCGCTAGGTTTATGCGCAACCACCATGTCCTCATCTTGATACAAAATATCAAGATAAGGTGTCATCGGTGGGTTATAAACAAAACTTGGGTTCGCCATTATGTACTCGTTACTTCACAGTCGCTTTTGAATGTTTAACCTTTCGAGGTTACGGGTTATTTACCACAATACGAATGGCGTCCAGCTGAACATCTGCATCCTGAATAACTTTATCAAGGGCGTTCATTTGCGTTTCAATAAACTCAATTTCGCTGTCACGTACTGCTGGGTTACGCTTTTGAAGATCGCGCAAGCGCTGTATTTCTTCGTTAAGCGTGCTGTGCATGCTGTTAAGTGCGTCGTGTTGCTTTTGGTTAGCTTGCTGATGGGCAAGCTTACGCGCCTTTTCAATGGCAAGCTCTAGCGGCTGTTGCAAGGCTTTTAGAAGCTGAGCCGAGATCTTACGTCCAATTTTACGCTTAACGTCGAAGCTCAATTCAGACGGGTTTCCTTGCGCATCTAAACACACTCGCACGGGCGTTTGAGGTAAGAAGCGACCCAACTGAAGCGCTTTAGGCGCTTGCGCTTGCAGCACAAACAACGCCTCAACCCAATAAGCGCCTTTTGGCAAAGACGGCTCGGCAATGAAGCCCATGCTGCTCTTTCCGTGTACGTCGGTGAGTACTACGTCCATGGCGGTATGCACAAGTGGATGATCCCAACTTAAAAACTGTACGTTTTCTAGCGTTGTGGCTACACGGCGCTTGTAAGTAACCGTCATGCCTTCTGGGTCAAGACCTGGAAGCTGGCTCACCATCGATTCAGTTGGCATAAGAATAAAGCAGTCATTGCCTTTTTCGTCCTGCTGAACACCAATAGCATCGAATACGCGACCCATAAAGCGCGACAAATCTTGTTCGCTATCAAGGGTAATAATGTCTTCAAGCAGTTGTTCTACGCGGCCTTCACCCGAGGCATTAAGCTCAAGAAGACGATCGCGACCGGCTTCAAGCTGCGCTACGAGCTGGCTATTAAGCGTAACACTCATGTTCACTAGCTCGTCACGCGCGCTCATATCGTCAGGGTGTAAGCAGGCACCAATAAGCAAAGGCTTAACGTCGTCGAACACGCCAGAACCTGTAGGGCAGGTCTTTTCGAAGGCATTCAGCCCTTCGTGATACCAATCTAGTAATACGTGCTGCGCGGTTTTCGCTAAATACGGCACGTGAATTTGTACGGTTTGGGTTTGGCCAATACGGTCAAGACGACCAATACGTTGTTCAAGCAGATCTGGCGTGATAGGCAAATCGAACAGCACCAAATGGTGAGCGAACTGGAAGTTACGGCCTTCGCTACCAATTTCACTACACAGTAGAATTTGTGCGCCGTCTTCCTCATCGGCAAAATAATGGGCCGCTTTGTCGCGCTCCACAATGCTCATGCCTTCGTGGAATACACTGTGGCGAATACCGGTTTGCGTGCGAATAACCTCACCTAACTCTTGCGCTGTACGGGCGCTTGCGCAAATAAGCAGAATCTTTTCTGGCTTAACGCTTTGCATGAAATCAAGCAGCCATTCAACGCGCGGGTCTTGCTTGGTCCAGCTGTTAACCACGCTTGCCATACGTTCAGGATACAGTGAATAGGTTAAGTCGCCGCCACTCACGGCATCTGAATAAACCTCAGGCAAAGCCAGTTCGTAAGCGCTTAATTTACGCATCGGAAAGCCTTCGATATTGGCGCGGCGGTTTCTAAACAGCATACGGCCTGTGCCGTGACAATCGATAAGTTGGTGCAGCAGCGCATGGCGATTTTCCGGCGAGCTTAAATCACCCGCATGTTTCATTACGTCAGGCGCGAATTCTGCGAGTTTGCTGCGTTGTTTGTCGTTAGGCTCGGCGTCTGAAAGTAATGGTGCTACCGCATCGGCCAGTTGGCTGTATTTCGATTCTTCATCTAAGAATGCATCATAGCTATGGAAGCGAGCCGGGTCGAGCAGGCGCAAGCGGGCAAAGTGGCTTTCGTGACCAAGTTGATCAGGCGTTGCGGTAAGCAGTAATACGCCTGGCGTTTGGTTTGCCAGCGCTTCCACACACAAGTATTCTGCAGAGGGAGCCTCACTTGACCACGCAAGGTGATGGGCTTCATCGACAACCATTAAATCCCATCCTGCAGCTTGAATTTGCTGCTGGCGTTTTTCGCTCTTGCTTAGGAAGTCGATACTACAAAGTACCAGCTGGTCGTTTTCAAATGGATTCACAGCGCTCGCGTCAGATGTTTCGTCATCTTGTAAGCCTTCGCTCTTCTCTATAGCCTCGCAACGACTTTCATCGTAAATGGCAAAAGGAAGGTTAACGCGACGAAGCATTTCAACTAACCATTGGTGCATGAGCGAGTCTGGAACCAAAATAAGCACGCGCTCTGCGCGGCCTGTTTTAAGCTGCTGGTGAATAATTAACGCGGCTTCAATGGTTTTACCAAGACCTACTTCATCGGCAAGTAATACGCGAGGTGCGTGTCTGCCGCCTACCTCTGACGCAATGTGGAGTTGGTGCGGAATAAGCGATATGCGCGCACCTGCAAGACCAATGGTGTTTGAACGTAAGTAATCGTATTGATGATCTAAAGCACGCTCGCGCAAATCGAACCATTTAGGGTTGTCTAATTGCTGACTGAACAGGCGCTTTTCAGGTTGGTTCAAGCGAATGTGGCTGTCTAGCATGGTTTCAGGTAATCGCGCTTGCGCTTTGGTGTCTTCGCGAAGCCCGTGATAGATGAAAAGATCTTGGCTTTCTTCTTTTTCAGTAATGGTCATTTCCCAGCCGTCTTGGCTTTTGACCGTTTCGCCAATTTCAAAAATTAGTCGCGTAAGCGGCGCATCTTGCTTAGTATACTTTCGCGCTTCGCCTGTTGCTGGATACAACACTTCGACAGAACGGAAGTCGCTACCAATAACGACACCTAACCCCAGCTCTATTTCTGTGTTGCTTAACCAACGCTGACCAACTGAAAATTGACTATCTGAACTCATAAATCACCAACCTATTTTTCGGGGGGCGGTATTGTACGCATTGCGTTGTGATAAGTCATTAATACTAGCTCATTTGATTTGCGGTTGCAGGTGGGGGGATTGAGTACCTATGCCTTGCGTTAACAAGACGATTAGCACTAGTAGGCCTTCTTTGCTTCACAACGAGAATGCTGGTAGCAAAAGAATAAGAACGTTGACGTGCCCATCAGGCTTGCTTTGTCACAGGGTTGGCGTAAAACTGTCGTATCACTGACCATGGATATTTCTTACTGTTAACCGCGTTACGTTTTTAACGTATGTGAATCGCAGCTAACAGGAGGAAGCGCGAGATGGATATGAAAGTAGACAGTCAAAAGCTTATACAACTTCGCAATGCTAGGGCATGGAGTCAGCAGCATCTGGCAGATGTGTCTGGATTGAGTTTGCGTACTATTCAGCGAATTGAAAAAACACAATCTGCTTCACACGATTCAATAGGCGCACTTGCTTCAGTTTTCGAAACGACGCCCGATGCGCTTTTAATGGGTGAAACCCACGCCACCACAAGTCATCCTCAAGGGCTGCCAACCTCGCAAACTTCTACTGCGGGCGAGAATGCCGCAGCTCATCATTCAATTAAGCTGCAGGGTGACCGGCCAACGTCGTTGAATCCCCAACATGTTCTTTGGATCACGCTAGCGCTCGCCATCAGTTTGTTCGTTGCTATTTATTATGCGCAAACGGTCAATGCAAACAATGGTAGCAACCAAGTAATTGAAGCTGGCAAGCCAGTTAATGTCAGTAGCGAAGTCCTTGAAGATGCAACAAGTTGGCTGGAACTTATCGACAGCGGTGAATATGAACAAAGCTGGAAAGAGAGTGGGGCTATTTTTAGAAGCGGTATTTCAGTAGCTAAATGGACCGAGGCGATGCAGCTAGTCAGGGAGCCATTGGGGGCGGCCAAGTCGAGGGAAATCGCGTTAGCACAAGCGCCAACTTCACTGCCTGGATTGCCTAAAGGAAACTACCTAATTTTGTCGTTCACCACTGACTTTGATTCCCAGACCACAATGAAAGTAGAGACCCTTTCTATGGTGGAAGTTGATGGCGAATATAAAGCAATAGGCTACTTCATTAAGTAGCCTACTCAGGTAACTGGTACAAAGTTTCAATTCCTTGAATGGCTTTGAAAGCATGATCGCTCGTTGCATTGTTGATGGCTTTGATAAGTTCAGGTGCATTGTAGGGCTCTAACAAGGTTAGGAACGTCGCTGTGCCAGGTGGCATGCCACTATTCACTGCTTTTTGAAGTCGCTTCCATACGGTGAACAGCGACTCCTCACCTAACGTTTTTTGTTGCACCACGCTATCGATGGCGCGGTGCATTATCATCCCGCATGAATAATAAAGATTGAAGTGTCCGTTTTTATAAGCACGAGCCAGCGTTGTCTGCGCCAGCCCTTCAGTACAGCTCTCGAAAGCGCGGGTCATTCGGCTTTCAACATAGCTATTGGCGTCTTCGTAGAGGAAGTTCATGGCGATTGCCGCAAAGTAGTCGGCGTTGCCCTCGTGCAGCCAAGACTGATCCTCGTTCTCTGATACACCTTCGGTACTGCCAGGCTGATATAAATGGGCGACTTCGTGAGCAAAGAACCAAAGTGTTTGGTTAACAAAGCTGCTGTTATTGGCCTGCTCATTTAAGTCTTGTCTGTTCCAATGCATAAATATCTGGTTAGGTAGTGTTCCACCTTGTGTAGAGTGATCATCTACGTTTGCATAAGAGGCAAATAACATGGACTTTTCGCCCTTAAGCGGATTAAGAGAATGGGAGAAAAACGCCATCATGTTGGGTATATCTTCTTCTAGCGAAGCTTTAATGCTTTCAGGAAGCCCGGGATCAATTAGGGCAACCACATCATCGGTAATAATTGGCTGTTGCTTACCCACATACACGACTCTTCCATCATTGTTATCTGTCCACGACACGCTGCTTTTCATTACTTTGCCATTCAACACTATGTGTTCATCACTGGGAACATTGAGTGTCAGGTGCCATTTATTATCTTCTTCAGTACAGGTATTAGCACAAGCAAACAGTCGCCCAGAGTGAAAGGCATTTCCACCATCAGAAAAAGGAGAAAATGGTGCGTAATCTTTACCCAAGTGTTTATAGGTGGGCGTCAGTAAAAATGACACGGTAGAGAGGGGCTTGCCTGACTTCGAACGTACAAGTTCTTGGTGTTTGACGTTATCAAAGACGATTTCTATGTCGTTGTCTTGCGCGAACCAACGTGCTGTTCTTGATGTATCTGGGTTTCTAACAAAAGCCAGCGTTTTGGCTGGCGTAGTCAATGTGTAGGTGACTACCCATTTTTCAGACGTGTCAGTCGTGCTTTTCTCAACCTTGATTAGAATGTTAGCAGGGGAAGAATCATTGTGCGTTTGGCTATTCGCCCATGCAATTTCGGCGTTAAAGTACGCTAGTAGCGCTAACGTCATGCTTATGGCCGTTTTTATTTTTGTGATGTTAAGCCAATTCATAGCTGATCTTTCCCTGAGTGTTATTAATTTAAACGCATCCACTTTATTGAGGTGTTGTGGCAATGGGTTAGCACCCGTGTTTAATTCACCGCTTCAACAAATACACCTTAGCCTATTTGGGTATTAAAAACGCAACTAAAGCTGCGCTAACTGTAGTTAAAGTGTGAGCATTTGTTACGAACCAAGTATGCCAGTTTCTTGTTAATGCAGAATGGGAGCGCTGTGCTATCTCATATAACGTGAATGGACGGTTCTTCGCTTATCACTTGCTCTAACGAAAAATAAAAAAGAAAAAACAGTGCTAAATCTCAAAAACTGGATTATGGTGGAATTAAGGGTTCGCTAATTTAACAAACGAACCTTTGAGGCAGAAAGAGTAGTACTGCTTCTCAGTCGACGCGAGTAGGGGAAGAAGTCCTGTTTCGAGCGGCATTCTCCTACAACCGTAACTGTAGCTTGTTAGCGCGTGCGTTCATAAATGAACAATACGTCTAACCTGGCTTTATTTACCGGAGTGAAGGATGCCAAGAAAAAATTCTACCGATACTAAGATTTACGTCCTCGATACCAATATTCTGCTGCACGAACCTCACGCTTTTCTCTCCTTTAAAGAACATGACGTTGTTATTCCAATGACCGTATTGGAAGAGCTCGACTACATCAAAGACAGCAAAAAAGACGTGGCGCGTGATGCACGGGTATCCATTCGGGCTATGGAGGATTTGCTCCACGACGCAACGCCAGAAGATATGCTAGCGGGTGTATCGATGGAAGGGTTGGGCGCGGGTCAAACGGCACCTACAGGGAGTCTATCTATATTCGCCGACCTCAACATGGTTGAGGCTCAGCAAGTGTTTACCAGCAACGAGAATGACAACCGCATTATTAACGTAGCGCTGCACTTGCAAAAGACGTTCGCGCCGCAAAAAGTGGTGTTGGTTACCAAAGACTTAAACATGCGCCTTAAAGCGAAAGGGGCAGGCCTCGCTCATGTTGAAGACTACCGCACCGACCAGCTAATTACTGACATCAAATATCTATCTCGCGGGTTTCATACCTTTGAAGGTAATTTTTGGGACAGCGTAAAAAGCGTGGATAGCCGCAGCGAAGGGCGCGACACCATTCACACTATTCCCAAGTCTATGTTGCCAGAAGCGTATGTAAACGAGTTTTTGCTCGACGAAACTAAACAGTTTGCAGGTTTAGTAGAAGAGATCACCGACGATCATTTAGAGGTGCTGGATTTAGGCTATGAACGCTTGATGGGTCGTCATGCCTGGGGCATCACACCCAAAAATATAGGGCAGTCCATGGCGCTTCATGCGCTGCTAGACCCACACATTGATATGGTTATTCTCACAGGCCCTGCCGGTAGTGGTAAAACGCTCCTTGCGTTAGCGGCAGCCCTTGAAATGGTGGTAGAGCGTAACATGTATGACAAAATCATTGTCACGCGAAGCACGCCGGAAATTGCTGAGTCCATTGGTTTTTTACCGGGGACGGAAGAAGAAAAAATGTTGCCTTGGTTGGCAGCAATTACCGATTCTTTGGAAGTACTCCACAAGCACGACGAAAATACCAAGGGTTCTATGAATTACATCATGGAAAAAGCCAACATTCAGTATAAGTCGGTAAACTTTATGCGAGGCCGAAGTATTCAAAATGCGATTGTGATTTTGGATGAGTCGCAGAACTTAACCGCGTCACAGCTTAAAACGATCATCACACGTTGTGGTGAAGGAACGAAGCTGATAGTGGGCGGTAACTTGGCGCAGATAGACAGTAACTATCTGAGCGCAGTGACCTCGGGGCTTACTTACTTGGTTGAGAAGTTTAAAGACTTTTCGGGCAGTGCCACCATTAACCTAGACGGCGTGGTAAGAAGTCGTCTTGCGAGTTTTGCTGAAGAAAATCTATAACCTAAGATAATGCGTAAATTGGTAGTATTGTTTTTATAACAGAATACTGTCCTCACTGTTATACTCCGCTGGTGGGAACTATCGGAGTGTAACGTGGCTAAATACGAAGTTTTAGCTCACCAACTTAAAGAGCAGATTGAGCGCGGCGTGTGGGTAGAAAATGAAAAGCTCCCATCGCTTCGCAAACAGGCAGCACAAACAGGCTTCAGCCTAATGACAGTGCTGCACGCCTATCAGATGTTAGAAAGCCAAGGCATAGTAAGCTCCCAAGAACGTTCGGGCTTTCTGGTAACAGCTAAAGCGAGCAATGCCTCAAAAGAACGTGTACAGGCCACAGAAGCCGTCAGCATTAACGACTTTGTGTATGAAGTGCTGCAGGCCTCTCGCGACCCCCACATGTTCAGTTTAGGATTTGCTTACCCCGACCCAAGCCTTTATCCAAGGCAACATTTAAATAAGTCTATTGCAGCTGCCGCCCAGCAAATTTCCTTGACCAGCGCCATGGATAATTTGCCTCCAGGTAACCTGGACCTCAGAAAAATCATCGCTAAGCGCTATGCCGCCAAAGGCGTGAATATATCGCCTGATGAAATCATTATTACCGCTGGTGCGCTAGAGGCGCTGAACTTGAGTTTGCAGGCATGCACCACACCAGGAGACTGGGTGGTTGTTGAGTCGCCGGTGTTCTATGGAACGCTTCAGGCGCTTCAACGTTTAGGTCTAAAAGCGATTACTGTAACGGTATCACCCAACACTGGCCTGGACGTAGCTGCACTTGAGCGCGCATTTAAAAATCATAATGTGAAAGCCTGCTGGCTTATGAGCAACTTTCAAAATCCAGTTGGATACTCATTGAGTGACGGTCAAAAACAGCAGGTGGCCGCGTTACTCGATAAGTATAATGTTGCCCTTATTGAAGATGATGTGTATGCCGAGCTTTATGCTGATAAGCGTCCACCTCTGCCAATTAAGCATTTTATGAAAGAGGGAGATAGCATGTTGTGTTCATCGTTCTCCAAGTCTTTAGTGGCAGGGTACAGAATAGGGTGGGTCGCCGCAGGTAAGCGTGCCCTTGAAATACAAAAACAGCAGCTTATGAGTACATTGGCAACCAGTGCGCCGATACAGCTTGCGCTTGTAGACTATTTATCCACAAAAAATTACGAGTCTCATTTAAAGCAGCTGCGAAAAAAACTCATCGCTCGTAAGAAGACGATAACGGCGCTGCTTACCGACCTTCTATCAGACGTTGCGACTATTCATACACATAGCGGCGGCTATTTTTTGTGGGTGGAATGCCGGGGGCATGTTGATGCAATGGCTATTTATAAAGAAGCGTTGCGTTTACACATCACCATTGCGCCAGGAAAACTGTTTAGCTTAACCAATGAGTTTAACCATTGTTTTCGTTTAAACGCGTCGTTTGCTCTGAATGAAGCGAAGCGCAATCAACTGCTTAAGCTCTCGTTATTTATAAAAAGTCTCTCATAAATAACGTTTTATCACTCTGCGTAACGCAAACCGTAGTTTTTGCACATTCTGTATAGGGCGCAGGTTTGAAACAAGAAAAACATACACCTTAAAAATCTGCGACTTCGAAGCCTACGCCTTAAATATCTACGCCTTAAAAACTATAGCAACTGATCTATAAAGAAACCCCTAATCTGTTTCTATTTTAACGGCCTTAAATCCCTACCATTAGCGCAAAATTTTCGGAGAAAGCTAATGACGGCAGTTAAAATTCGGCAAGAAGACATCATTGCTTGTACACCCGTAGAAAGCAAAAAAATCTATATCCGTGAGGAAACCGGGCACTTTCAAAAAATACGTCGATACTTGAATGTAGTATTAGTGACGCTGTTTGTTGCGCTCCCCTTTATTCAATACCAAGGACAGCAGGCGATTTTGTTTGACGTGGGGCGTCAAACCCTCACGCTTTTTACATGGGTGTTGTATCCACAAGACCTCATGATTTTTGCCTTTCTGTTTATTCTTGCGGCTTTTGTTTTGTTTTTAGTAACCCGTCATTACGGGCGAGTATGGTGTGGCTTTACTTGCCCTCAAACCGTATGGACTCTCGCTTTCAATTGGGTAGAGCGCCGTATTGAAGGTACGCACAATCAGAGCAAGGCTTTAGATAAGCAGCCTAGCTCACTAACAAAAGTAGTCGTAAAGGGGGCAAAACACAGTGCATGGTTGGCATTAAGCCTTATTACTGCGCTGGTTTTTATGTCTTACTTCTATCCGGCATCTCGTCTATATACGGAGTTTTTCACTTTCTCTGCGCCTGCGTTAATTTCAGGCTGGACAATGTTCTTTGCCGTTTGCACTTATGCCAATGCCGGTTGGCTTCGAGAGAAAATGTGCACGCATATGTGCCCCTATTCTCGCTTTCAAGCTGCGATGTTTGATAACAGTACGTCATTGGTTACTTACAACGAAACCAGAGGAGAAAGCCGCGGACCAAGGAAGCGTTTTTCACAGCACAAAGACTTGGGCGATTGTGTGGATTGTAATTTATGCGTTCAAGTCTGCCCAGCAGGCATCGATATTCGTGAAGGAATTCAGTACGAGTGCATTAACTGTGGCCTGTGTATTGACGCATGCGACAAGGTCATGGCCAAATTTGGCTATCCACTCAAACTTATCAATTTTTCGCGAGCCGGCAGGAATTCTGGGCGTAAATTCACTAACTATCTTTACGGCGCCGCAATCATTGCCATACTGCTCGCAATGGGCGAGTGGGCTATCGACAGGCAGGACTTCGAAGCTTCAATTAGCCGTGACCGCAACGCGCTTTACAGAGAGAACAACGCGGGACACATTGAAAACACTTATACGTTAACCGTTTTAAATAAATCCCGCGTGGCCAAAACCTATGAAATTGCTATAGAAACGCCATCAGATATGCAGCTTATTAACGTACCGACTATAAACGTAGCACCAGGCGAAAAGCGAAATGTGCCGTTTTCAGTTGAAGCATTGTCGCCAATGGCTAATACCATGCAACCTGTTAGCTTTGTTATTATCGATAAATCTACCAACAGTGTGATTGGCAATGAAGTGATGTTCTATTCAGGGAATAACAGGCAAATGTAGATGAAACTTACTCTACTACTTCCACTTGGTAGCGCCCGGTCACAATGTTGCGCTCTGTATCTTCGGATACTTGCCCGAAAGGGATGAGTGCCGGACCCGTAGGATCATAGAGCACGTAAACGTCGCCATCGTACTCTATGGTTCGGTCATCTGCCATGGGGGTTAATGCAATTCCAAGCAAGGCGTGGTTGGGCAGGTAAAGCACAATCATCTTTGTAGTAGGTAAAAAAGCTCTTACCATTGAAGACGCTAACACTGCTTTACTGTCACAGTCCCCTAGGTTCTGCATAAGCACACTTATGGGCGGCGCATACCCAGAGCCATTACTCACTACTCTATCTTCTAACGTGTCGTAAGGGATGCTTTGCAGCCAACTGAGAATTAAAGAAAAATAGGCTCTAGAATCTGACTCAGACGCGACTTTCTCGTAAAACGCTTGAGAAACGGACACCAAAGGTTTTACTGACTCAGAGATGTAACGCAGGTGATCTGGCTTTATGGCACTTTGGTTAAATAAAGTCGTAAAGCGCGTGAAGTAATGTTCATGCAAGTAGCTATCGTAAGCGTTTTGCTGTACGTCACGTAAATGCGCTTGAACGTCTTCTATTTTCTCTTCGTCAGTCCCCGACACTTTAATATTAATGGCTTCTCTCAAGGGCTTGATTGTTACTTTTGCGTCCTTGGGGTCGATAGCCTTTGCTGCTTTGGTCAACGCAACAGTCACGTATCGCTGTGCTATTTTGGGCTTGTAATTAGTTTGCCTTAGCGGCAAGTCTTCAATTGACTCAAAGGGAATTTCAAACTTGAGGTTATGTCGCTGCTTCGCACCGTCAATCCATTCGTAATAGAACTGCATGCCGGTATCAGTCTTCTTTCTTTTGAACTCGAGTTGTTCAGAGAGCGCATGCTGAACATGGAAAACCACAAGGGTCGTTGCGAGGCCAAGGTATCTCGTTACCTTGCTAATAAAGCGCCAAATGTTCTTTTTTTTCGAGGAAGTATGAAGCTTCATTGTTATCGTGGGGTTAACTCAATAATTGATCACTCATTTTGTGAGTATGCGCGTGAAAATGAAAAAAACAAGGCAAAGGCTATTTTGAAGCCTTTGCTAGGGTAATGGGTCGTGCCGGCCCATTACCCTAGCAAAGGGCAGTGAGCGTTAATAATGCATTGAGAGACCTTGGGATTGTGCTACTTGATTCAAAAACTGTCGATTAGTGGGTAAACCACTGAGTTGTTGCTGAATACTTTGTACATGTTTTGCGTAGGCCTGCCGCTGTTCAGGAGTGTGCAAATTGGCTTGATAGACATCATTGTACTGCGACCTGAATCCCATGCCGTATAGAACAAACAAATAGCTGGCCGCGGGGAACAATTCCTCACGAAGTTCAAAATCAGATGAAATAGGGCTGCGGCTTTTCCACAGGGTTAGCCAATCTTGTAACTGGGTGGAGCAGCTCTCTTGGTTCCGCATATCACGCCAGTACGCAGAAGCTTCACGTTCACTCAACACATAATGAAGCTTTAGGAAGTCGACTATTCTTTCCCACTTTTTTTCGAAAGCCTGATTAAACTGTCGACCAGCCGCTTGGCATTCTTTATATGTTCTAGGCAGTTGTTTTGCTATGTGGGTGGCAGATAATTCAATCATGACAAGCGCCGACGCTTCCAAAGGTTCTAGGAAGCCAGCAGATGTGCCGATGGCGACACAATTCTCTACCCAAAGCGTTTTACGGTAGCCCGGTGAGAATGTGATCTTTCTCGCTTTGCTAACATCCACATCAGCGGTTTTCTTGTCGGGCTTTAAGTAGGTCTCCAGTGTTGCTCTTGCTTCATCTTCACTGCAATGCGCCGAGCTATACACGTATCCCACACCTTTTCTCGAAGGCAAACCAATATCCCAAATCCAGCCACTGTCTTGAGCTGTTGAGTGTGTGGTAGAGGCAATATCAACTGAGCTGTCAACGTAGGGAGCTTGGATTGCGATAGCACTGTCGTTGGCCAGTACGTTGGAGCAAGATGTTAAGGGGACACCATAGTGCTGACCAATTAACCTTGCCGCAAAGCCTGTACAATCTATGAATAGATCACCAGTAATATTACCGTGTTCACGACCCACTATTGCAGCAATAGGTTCTGAAGATGAGCCAACCACATCATCCACATGATCCACAATATGTTGAACACCTAAAACCGTTGTCGCGTGCTTTTGAAGTAAGGCTGCAAACTTGTTTGCGTCAAGGTGATAACCATAGTTTGCAATGCCAGCATACGCAGGCGTTTGACGCTGCTTGGGGGCGAGGTGGTGGTCGCATAACGCGGCCTGGGAACATACAGCATGTGCAAAATCTTGCTCTGCTGCGTAGCTTTGCCACCATGCCGCAACGTCGCTTTCAAAGTACCTAAATGGTAGGCTGAAAGGGTGGTAGTACTGATGTTCAACGTTGTCTGAGCGCCAATTGTGAAAACTGGTACCTTGCTTAAAAGACGCATTGCACTGGGCTAAAAAGGTTTCTTCACTGATACCAATTTTAAGAAGCGTACTGCGCATAGTAGGCCACGTCCCTTCGCCTACACCCAATATACTGACATCTGGTGACTCAACTAAGGTGACACTAATATTGTCATCGTGCTTGTGCGTTACAGCGATGATTGAAGCGGTTAACCAGCCAACGGCACCACCACCTACAACAACAATACGACGAAGGGGGCTATTCGCTTGATGCATATTTTTCCCAAAGCCTACTTTATGAAAACAAAATGTTAACGATTTGGTTTTTCTTAAATGTATATTAAATGAGGCTTAAATGTAAGTGGAAACGTTTACATAATTAGTCGGTAGTCAGGAAATAACGCAATTAACTACGAGTACAAGCAGCATTGTTTACTGCCAGTAATACACAGGGAAATTATTGGGGCAGATGTTGGTAGTCGGTTGGGAAATTGCGGCAGAGCAATGTTGAAGAGGAGGTAAGTAGAAGCCGACGTTCATAAACGGAAAGGCTGGTACAGAGCCCCTTTATTTACACAAAGGGGCAGGAAGGGATTATTGGTACCAGTTTAGTTCGTCACGTAAACTAACAACTGAACCGACGATAATAAGTGTAGGAGGCTGTAATTGCGCCTCTTCTTGCTTAGCCACAATATTACTCAGCGTGCCTGTTAGTACCGCCTGCTTTTCGGTAGTTGCCGATTGAACTAAAGCGATAGGCGTATTGGCATCAAGACCGTGTTCAATGAGCTTTTCGCAGATAATCGGCAAGCCTGTCAAACCCATATAAAACACAGCGGTTTGATTTTTCTGTGCAAGGGCAGGCCAGTTGAGGTCGATAGTGCCATTTTTTAGGTGACCGGTGGCAAATACCACAGACTGTGCGTGATCGCGGTGAGTTAGGGGAATACCCGCATAGCTAGACGCCCCGCTTGCGGCGGTAATGCCGGGAACTACCTGAAAGTCGATGCCGTGCTGAATAAGTGTTTGAATTTCTTCTCCACCGCGTCCAAATATGAATGGGTCGCCGCCTTTTAGACGCACTACGCGATTGCCTTTTTTGGCCTCATCAACCATTAGTTGGTTAATGTCGTCTTGAGGAAGCGTGTGATTGCTTTTGGCCTTACCCACGTAGATTTTCTCAGCGTCACGGCGTACAAGCTCAAGAATTTGCGGCGATACTAAGCGATCATAGACTACCACGTCGGCCTTTTGCATTAAGCGCAAGGCGCGAAAGGTAAGAAGATCGGGGTCGCCAGGACCTGCTCCCACCAAATACACTTGCCCTTCTACTTTTTTGTCCTGAGCCGCGGCTTGCAGTGCTAATTCGAATGCATCATCGGCTTTGCTGTCTTGGCCCTTTTCTACCATTTCAGCAATGTCACCATCGAGCACGTCTTCCCAAAAGTATCGGCGAGCGGTAACGCCATTAAGCGTTTGTTTTACTTTTTCGCGGAATTTTTCAGAAAATGCGCCAAGTCGACTTAAGTTAGCAGGCAGTACAGTCTCTAACTTTTGACGTAAATAACGAAGCAAAACAGGCGCTACACCACCACTACTCATAGCAATAACGATAGGAGAGCGGTCAACAATAGAGGGGGTGATGAATTGGCAAAGCGGCGTATTGTCCACCACGTTCACCAACACTTTGTTAGCGCGTGCTAAGTCGTGAATATGTTGATTAACATCGCCTTTATCTGTGGCAATGAAGACCATATCTTTATGGGTGAGATCACTATTTTCAAACTCGCGTTCAATAAGTGTCACTTTCTCATTTTGCGCCAATTGCTTCACCGTATCGCAAACCCAAGGCGCCACCACGGTGATGGTCGCAGGTGTCTTCATAATAAGCTCTAGCTTACGGGCAGCTACTTCACCAGCCCCAACAATAAGGACATTGAGTTTTCTAGCGTCTAGGAATAGCGGAAAGTAATCCATAAAGGTTTTCTTAGCATTAAATACAAAAAAAGAACTGACACTATTTTGCGCCAATTCTTTTTAATTAGAAAACAACGAAAACAGCCTTTATATTGCTATTAGTTATATAAAGGCTGAATGTATTGCTATTTAGTTCTTACGCTTACGGTTTTCGCGGTCTCCACGATTGCCTCGGTCTTCACGGTTGCCGCGAGGCGCTCTGTCGCCACGATTACCACGATCGCCACGACCTTCTCGTTTAGCCGGCGGCGTGTCTGACCATTCGCGAATATTCAAACGCTGACCAGCAACACGGGTACCCTGTAGCGTATCGCGCGTTTCCTTCGGCATGCCGTCAGGAAGATCTACTGTGCTGAAGTTGTCATAAATTTCGATAGCACCAATGTGCTTCGAGTTTATGTTTGCTTCATTAGCAATAGCGCCAACGATGTTGCCAGGCTTCGCACCATGTACGTGACCTACTTCAATACGGAAGCGCTGCATGCCTTCTTCAGGCTTGCGGTTTCCACGAGGTACTCTTGGCTTTCTTTCGCGGCCGTCACGACCATCGCGAGAGTTTCTATCACGGTTATCGCGCGGGGGCTTGCTATTGATATCTGGTCGATCTGACTCTTTAAGAATTAACGGCTCATCGCCTTGCGCAATTTTAAGTAGCGCAGCCATGATGGTTTCAGGCGATGCTTCGTTTTCTTCTTTAATCATCTCAACAATAGGCATTAATGATTCAATGCTATCGTCTTGAGTAGCTTCGGCAACCGATTGTTTAAAACGGCTTAAACGTGTCTCATTGATTTCGCTGATTGAAGGAATAGGCATCGCTTCAATAGGCTGCTTAGTGGTTTTCTCTATAGAGAACAACAAGCGTTTTTCGCGGTGAGAGATAAATAGTATTGCATCACCTTGACGACCAGCACGACCCGTACGACCAATTCGGTGTACGTAAGATTCGCTGTCGTACGGGATATCGTAGTTAATAACGTGGCTTACACGCTCAACGTCAAGACCACGGGCTACAACGTCGGTAGCGACAAGGATATCAATTTTACCCTGTTTGAGTTTTTCAACAGTGCGCTCACGAGCTGCCTGAGGAATATCACCGTTTAGTGGTTCTACGTCGTAACCACGCGCAGAGAGTTTGTCTGCTAGTTCAACCGTAGCGGTTTTCGTACGTACGAAAATGATCATACCGTCAAACACTTCCACTTCCATGATACGCGTTAGAGCTTCAAGCTTGTGGTGTGGTGCAATTTGGCAATAACGCTGGCGAATGGTGCTAGCTGTACTTACCTTAGACGCAATTTTAACGTGCTTAGGGTCTTTCAAGTATCGCTGAGTAATCTTCTTAATTGGGCCAGGCATAGTTGCCGAGAACAGTGCGGTTTGGCGCTCTTCTGGTGCGTGGCTAAGAATAAGTTCAACGTCATCGATAAAGCCCATACGAAGCATTTCGTCAGCTTCGTCTAGCACTAAGAACTTAAGTTCGCTTAAGTCTAGCGTTTTGCGCTTAATGTGGTCGATGATACGGCCTGGTGTACCTACAACAACCTGAACGCCGCGCTTAAGCTGGCGAATTTGGTTGTCGTACGACTGACCGCCGTATACTGGAAGTACTTTAATTTTTTGACTAAAGCTCGCATAAACCTGAAACGCCTCTGCAACCTGAATAGCTAGTTCACGGGTTGGGGCCAATACCAGTAATTGCGGCTTACGTTCTTCAGGATCGATATTTGCCAACATGGGCAGGGCAAACGCAGCGGTTTTTCCTGTCCCTGTCTGTGCCTGACCGAGTAAATCGTGCCCTTCAAGTAAAAGAGGGATACTCTCAGCTTGAATAGGGGACGGTTTCTCGTAGCCAACTTTTTCAAGGGCTTGTAAGATAGGTTCTGGTAAATTGAGGTCTTTAAATGTCATGTCGACAGTTGTGGTCATTAAGGATCCTGGTGCATTAAGTAAGGAGGGTGCGGCATACGATTAAACCGTACTTTTTCGGTTTATTATCGCAAGACGCTATACAGCGATGAACTGGCCTTTCGGGCGAGTTTATGAAGCGTATTCGTAGCGTATTTCGCGATATGCTTGCCAGCAGTGTTGCAAAAAAACATATTATATTCGAATAATGGCAAGGTTGCCACGAAATTGCACAGTTTAGATGAAATAATAGACAGTACACCATGCGCTATTTTCAATGTGTAGCGATGTGACAATAAAAAGTTGAGGTAGGGCAAGGAATTACAATGACAAAAATGAAACCCAATACATTACTTAAAAGCACAACGTTAGCGGTGATGCTGACCAGCGCGCTTTTATCTGGATGTAGTGAAAAATCAATGGAAAGCCATTTAGCAGATGCAAGGAACTACGCCTCTTCTCAACAAATCGACGCCGCCATTGTTGAATATAAAAATGCCATTCAAAAAGCGCCCGATGCCGCAGCACCGCGCTTCGAACTTGGCAAGCTGTACTTGCAGGAAAGTAATTTTTCAGCTGCTGAAAAAGAACTCAACAAGGCAATGGAACTTGGGCATCCTGTTAGCCAAGTCATTCCTCTATTGTCGGTCGCTTACCAACAGTCAGGCGCAGAAAATGCGCTGGCCGAAGTAGATTATCGCGCAGAAGGGATGTCAGCAGTTGAATCAGCCGAGGTGGGTTTTTATAAGCTACAGGCTTTAATGCAGCTAGGTAAAAACGAAGAAGCGCAAACGCTACTGGCTGATTTATCAACCCTAGATACGAGCTCAGTCTACAAAGGCCTTATTGACAGTTATGCCTTTGTTTTAGACAACGACATGGATGGAGCGCTAGCCGCCACCGAGAAGCTGCGAGAACAAGCCCCCACCAATAAAGACGTGCTACAACAGCTAGCAAAAATTTATCTTCAAAAAGGTGAGCCGAGTAAAGCTGCCGAGGTCTACGGCGTGTATGTGAGTCAGTATCCAGACGACGTAACCAGCAAATTTGCCTATGCAGCACTACTGATTGAGATAAGAGAACTCGATAAAGCAGAGCCTATTGTTGATGACTTGTTAGCTCTTAATGAAAATCATCCGCTGCTTAACACCTTTAAAGGCATCATTGAGTCGGCCAACGAAAATTATGCTAAGGCCCTCGAACACTTGGAAATTGCCGTTCAAAATGGAAGAAGTGATCAGGTCGTGCGTTTGGTTGCGGGCTTCAGTGCATATCAAATTCAAGACTTTGAAGCGGCACAGCGTCACCTGACAATGGTGGCTTCTAGTCTTCCTGATAATCACCCTGGTCTTCGTATGCTAGCAGACAGCATGCTGCAGCTCGGTGAAAATGATGAAGCGCTTGAAGTATTAGCGAGGGTAGAAGGCGAGCAAGGTATTGATGCCGCACTATTCTCTAAGGCAAGTTATCAGCTTTTAAAAGACGGTAACGTAGTCGGTGCACAGCAAATGGTGGCAAAGTCTGAAGCGGTGAGTACCACGGCAGAAGATTTATCTCGCTTAGGTGTTTTGCAGTTATCATTAAATGATATTGATGGCTTAGTTAATCTTGAACAAGCCGTAGAGCAGTCGCCAGAGTCTGTGACGTCACAAGCCACATTACTTCGCGCCTACATTGCTACTAGTCAGCTTGAAAAAGCAAAAAGCGCGGCGAAAGAGTGGCATGAAAAGTCACCTGAAACTGCAGCTCCGCTTATTTACCTAGGGAATATTGCGACGGCAGAGGGAGCCTACCAAGAGGCCGCCCAATATCTAGATAAAGCCAGTGAGCTAGAAGGTGCAAAGAATGAGGTGTTTTACTCTCGCGCTAAATTACTGGTAGCCGAAGGTAAAAACGATAACGCGATTTCCTTTGTTCGCGCCTTTATTGATAAGAACCCCGCCGATGTACAGGCGCTAGCGCTATGGTTTGCCCTCGCAACGGAAAAGGGGAACGCACAGGACGTTATCAAGCATACTCAAACACAGTTCAACACCAATAAAACAAATCTGAACTTAAGACTTCTTCTTGCAAGAATGTACTCGTTAAACAGTCAGCTTGATAAAACGGTTTCGCTTTTGTCAGATGTAGAAGGGAATGAAGCGTCGCCACAAGCGTTTTGGAACTTAAAGGGTCAAGCGCTTATCGCCACCAACAACGTAGAAGACGCGACAGTGTTTTTTGATCGTTGGCTATCGTTTTACCCGCAAGATAAAAATGCGGTATTGGGTAAGTTGTTGATTGTCGACTCTCAAAAGCAATTTGATCAGGGGCTGACGTTAACCAATAAGGTGTTGGCTAAACGCCCAGATGCACAGTTAACCTTATTGAAAGCTTACTTTCACAGCCGACTTGGGCAGGCAAAACCTGCATGGGAAATCATTAATAGCACGGCCGATGATGTTAAGGCTCTGCCTTTCGTTAGAGGCGTAATAGCGCGCTTACATCTTATTGATAAAGCGCCTGAGCAAGCGGTAGAGCATGCAAAAGCTGCTTATGACGCCACGCCAAACTCTGACAATGCTTTGTTATTAACGGCAGCGTTGGAGATGTCGGATAAAAAAGCTCAGGCCCATACGTTCCTTGAAAAACACGTTCAGATGCACAGCAACGACATCCCAAGTGCAATGCTGTTAGCCGAGCGTCAAATTGGCAAAGACCGAGCAGCAGCCATTAAAACTTATGAACAGGTGCTAGCTAAAACGCCAGATAATTTTGTCGTATTAAATAACCTGGCGTTTTTGGCGCTGGAAGATAAAAAACTTACCCGAGCAGAAGAGCTCGCTAAAAAGGCCGTATCACTGCAGCGTGAGAACGCAGACGCCGCGGACACGCTAGCGCAAATATACATTGCTA
This sequence comes from Alteromonas sp. G4i35, assembly GCF_054960375.1. Lineage (NCBI taxonomy): Bacteria > Pseudomonadati > Pseudomonadota > Gammaproteobacteria > Alteromonadales > Alteromonadaceae > Alteromonas > Alteromonas sp. G4i35. Next base: position 80,360 of record NZ_JBHNZD010000001.1, read on the forward strand.
AAGGCGACAAAGCCGCAGCGCTTAAACTGTACGAGGAAGTCGCTGCACGTCCTATTGCGAACGACGACGTATATTTAAATTATGTGAGTGTATTACTTGAACTCGATAAAAAGGCGCTCGCCTCGCGCAAGCTGGCAAGCCGAGAGTTTAAGTCAGAGGCAGCCAAGCAAAGAGCGGAGTCACTTAAGCAGCAATACGGGCTTTAGACTCGCACGGGCGTATCTTGCTTTAGCCTAAATCTAGGCATCACCATTTTTGAGAAACTAAAAAGGCCACATCACACTGTGGCCTTTTTCAATTGCGCTATTCGGATAGAACGCACTTAGCTGGTTTTGTTTACCGTGCTATTTTGATTATTAGCGGCAAGCTGTGCCTTCAGCTCTCGCAATTCTTGCATCACATCTTGAAGGGTTGGCTCTATGTTCCCTTGAGCAATTTGCTCTTCAAGTAAGGCGGCTTCTTTTTCTGCTCGTGCTTTTTCGTTTTCTCTTTCCATCACATTCACCACGATACCAATCACCATGTTTAAAAACGCGAAGGCGGTGAAGAAAATAAAGGTAAGGTAGAAAATCCAGCTTAGCGAATAAACCTCCTGGGTCTCGTACATTACGTCAGTCCAATCTTCGAACGTCATAATTCTAAAGAGCGTTAGCATCGAGATAGTGATATCGCCCCACAGTACAGGGTTGATGGTTTCAAATAAGGTACTGCCTACTGCGGCATATATGTAGAAGATGATAAACATTAACAGCATTACGTAAGCTAATTGAGGCAATGCTTTAACCAAAGAAACTAACAGGATCCTAAGCTCGGGGATGATCGAGATCATACGCAGGACGCGGAACACACGCACCAAACGGGCGATAAGTGCCAGTTCGGTATCGTCTGCCGGAATGAGACTAATAACCACAATCAGTGTGTCAAACCAGTTCCAAAAGCTCTTGAAAAAGTAGCGTTTACGTTTTTCAGCCAAAAAACGAATGGTGATTTCTGTTAGAAAGAAGGCACTGATAAACCAATCTAAAAATAGTGTTACTGACGACATGCCAGCTGGCAGTTCATAGGTCTTGGCACCTACGAGTAGCGCTGAAATAACAATAACGCTTATTACAAAGGCTTCGAACCATTTATTGGCTCGAATGCGCTCAAATTTATTTTGAAGTTCAGAGGCTTGCATTTCTATTTATCACTCAAAGAAAAACCGAATAGCCAAAGGGCTTGTGGTAAGCGCCATTGGCTGTATACTAAATAATCAGAAGTGCAGCGTACGCGCACTTATTGCATACAAATGTAGGGGCACAACGGGCGTTTTAAACCTGTCTCGTCGCACGTTACCTAAACGTTTATCAAGCCGAATACACAGGCTTAAAAATAAAGGGCATAATCATGGATGATGAATTACGGTTGTTGCAAGAGAAATTGCATCGTGTAGCGGAACGCTTGTCTAACTTCGCGCCCACAAAGCAAAATGCAGAAGCCTTGCGTATGGAATATCGCCAACTGCTAAGCGCACTTAAGAAATATACACCTACATCGCCAACTTAATCATCATTAACATAGCCCTTTTTCGCGACTCAGCATCGCATTTCTTCAGGTGTCATATTATCTCAGGCATAAAAAAGGGCAGCACTGGCTACCCTTTCTTTCACTATTGAGCATGTACTAAACGCTCAACTATCCAATGCTAATCATTGGTGTTGGTTTCTGCTGGCTTAAGACCACGGTTGATCATAGCCACATCTTCACCTGTCAATGTACCTGCCGCTTGCTTAAGCGTAACCACTGACTGAATAAAGTCATAGCGTGCGCCCGCAAGGTTACGACGTGCATCGAACAGGTTACGTGTGCTGTCTAGCACGTCAACAATGGTACGTGTACCTACATCAAAACCTGCTTCTGTTGCTTTAAGGGCGCTGTCTGCTGAGACCACTGACTGCTCTAAAGCACGAATCGTTGAGATTGACGCTTTTACATTGTTAAACGAGCTGCGAATAGACTGCACAGTTTGACGATAAGTCTGTTCAGCTGCTTGGCTTGCTGCAACATAGTTAAACTTAGCTTGGTCGGTTTGCGATGAAACGCGAGAGCCTTGATAGATAGGCACATTCAATTGAACCGCAACTGACTGACTATCAAGATAAGGTGTTTCAAACTGTAAGAACGGGTTTGAAATATCGTCTTTGCTTCGCGATGCGTTAGCTGTTAAACCAAGGGTAGGTAAGTGACCCGAGCGCGCAATTGAAATATCTTCTTTCGCGATATCCATAGCAAGTCTGTCAACCAGAAGTGCTAAGTTTTTATCCTGCGCAGTTTCTAGCCACTCATCGACAGCCGCTGGCACAGGCATAGTTGCGGCAAAATTCTCTGTGTTTAGCCCAAACAAACGATCGTGATATTTACCTGTAATTACGCGAAGCGCTTCAAGAGCAAATTCAAGCTGATTCTTTGCTTGGATTTCCTGCGCCACCGTGCTGTCGTAATTGGCCTGAGCTTCGTGTACGTCAGTAATAGCCGTTAAACCCACTTCAAAACGCTGGCGAGTTTGTTCTAACTGGCGCTCAATGGCACGTTTTTCAGCGCCCACAAATTCAACATTGTCACGTGCACGTAATACGTCAAAATAAGCAGTAACCGTACGCACAATAACGTCTTGCATGCTAGCGGCAAGCTGGGCGTCGCTTTGCTCGGCCACTTTTTCAGCGCGATCCAGCCCTAGCCAGTTTGCGTGGTCGTAAAGTGACATTTGTACCTGCAAACCATAATCGATAGTGTCTACGTCTGTTTCAAATACCACAATTTGAAGGTCATCAGCATTAGCACCTAACGTTTGTGCACGTTCAGCTGTAGAAGTTGTATAGCCTACCGAGCCAGATATCTGTGGTAGAAGGTTTGCGCGGCTAATACTAATCCCTTCAAACGCTGCATCACGTTGCGCTTTCGCTTGGTTTACCAATGGGTCGTTCGCCAGTGCTTGTTGATATACCTGCATAAGGTCATCGGCCAGCGCACCCGTTGTCATCGAAACTCCGATAACCAGCGACAGAAGTGTTCGTTTCATGCTTACGTCTTCCTGTTGTGTTCAAGTTGCGTCGTCATTCGCTCTAAGGGACGACTTAATAAAACCAAGTGTATGAAAATTCAACCACAAACCGAAAGTCCAAACTCGTAACAGTATTTGATTAACTGTAACAGAATATGTGATCTACCCACGCAATTATTATAGTAATAGACGACTTGTAATATGATTTTCTGTTATTCGCTCACACCCCGTTATGCATTTTTAACGCATATACATGGTTGGTGTGTAAATGTACTATGTATGATAAATCTATTTGAACCATAAGTGTCAGCAAATGAGCAAGGAATTCCTTTCATTTACCTCAAATGACGTCGAAATCACTGACATTAAGCCAGTGTATCGTGGTTTCTTTACCATGAATCAGTATCAATTTAAGCACAAGTGTTTTAATGGAGAGTGGAGTGATACCGTCACGCGAGAAATATTTGAACGCGGTCATGCAGTAGGCGTTTTGCCTTACGATCCAGTTCTTCAAGAGTTTGTGCTAATCGAGCAAGTAAGAATTGGGGCATTAGCCACATCTTCAAGCCCTTGGTTGATAGAAATTATTGCTGGCATGATTGATGAAGGTGAAACACCTGAAGCGGTATGCCATAGAGAGTCTATGGAAGAGGCGGGTATCACGTTAGATAAATTAACGAAAGCATTGAGCTATTTGTCTAGTCCGGGCGGGACCACAGAAAGATTACATATTTTTATTGCAAAGACCGACGCTAGCCAAGCGCATGGTGTGCACGGCCTGGAAAGTGAGTCTGAAGATATTAAAGTGCATCGCATTAAAGAGAACACAGCCCTTGAATGGTTGGAGAATGGCCATATTGACAACGCCGCAGCGGTAATTGCGCTACAATGGTTCTTTATGCACAAAACACAACTTCTGGAGCAGTGGCAGACATCGTGACACAACGCAATCAACGAAAATACGTACCTCATCTTCCTTCAATGCAGGCGCTTTGCGAACTGAACTACTCCCATGTTCTGAGAATTTTGCCTGATTGCGATACGGAAGATTTGAGCTATGAATTTTCGGTTGGTGTCGGCCTGTCTTATGAAATACGTATTGTAGAGTCTGCTCGCTACACCAGTACGTTAAGCATTAAGCAAACCACTAAAGATATGCCCTCATATTTAACGCCCAGCATGACGGTGCGCCTATATCACGATGCGCGTATGGCAGAGGTTATTAATAGCCAAAATACGGGAGCGCTTGAACCGTCGTACGAGTATCCGAATTTAAAAATGCGCCAGCGTAACGAAAAGCACATGGTGAATATCTTTTTAGCTGAATGGCTAAACTTCTGTTTGCAACACTCCTCAAATGTTACATCTGAAGCGTGATTACACTTATACAACTCAGTGATTGCCACTTACTGAAAGATAATAATAAAACGGGATATGCGGGCATCGCGCCCTATGATTCACTAGCACGCGTCCTTTCTGATATCCAGAATTACATTGTTCAAGAAGTCGCCAGCGAGCTCCAGCAGAGAGCAAAGCACCAAGTAATTGTGCTAGTGACTGGGGATATTAGTGGCGATAATTCACCTGAGAGCTACGAGCATTTTATCGCATTGATGGAGCAATATATTGAGCCAGCAAATATAGAATGGTTTGTGCTGGCGGGTAACCACGATAATAATCCGTACTTTGAAAAATATCTTAGCAGCCGTCATTTAAAGAGCAATGACCCGATAAGCTTTCCCAATTGGCAAATACACGGCCTGGATACCCGCGCTATAACCAATAAGCAAACGGCAGCCGGGGAAGTAAAAGAAAGCGATATACAGGCGCTAGAACAAGCGCTAATTAGGTCACCACAGGCCAATCATCTCGTTGCACTTCATCACCACATATTGCCTTCAAACAGTTGGATGGATAAGCACTCGTTAGCTAACGGGCAACAGATAGCCGCGTTAATAGACGAACATCCACAAGTGAAAGCTGTCATTCACGGCCATGTGCATTCGCCATTGCGCCAGCAAATAGGAGTGAACAAAACGCTTTCTTACGCAAGCCCATCTACCTGTTGGCAATGGGAAATGCGTCCCGAATTCGGTGTTAGCAATGAAGCGCCAGGGTATCAGGTGATGAGCTTAATGGATGGTGGCTCGGTGGGCGTTAAGGTTGTTCGGGTTTAGCTTTCGCGCTCTTTGCTTAAGCGTGGCTGTTTTGGAAGTATTTGGCGTTAAGAACAGTTTTGAACTCTCATCGAGTCCATATTAAATATAGAAACAGAGAACACAGAATAGAGAAAAACATGCAGCACATTTTATATCTTCACGGCTTTTTAAGTTCGCCGAAATCCATTAAGGCGCAAGCCACAAAAGCGTATTTTGAGCAGCATCACGCAAACGTTACCCTACATATTCCAGAGCTGTCTAATTTCCCCAGTAAAGTAGAAGGCCAGCTAATTTCACTTATTGAGAACACTCCAGCTCTGCTTGAAAACGGGCTGAAGCTTATAGGTAGTTCAATGGGGGGCTATCTCTCTACGTTTTTGCTTGAAAAATTTGGAGGCAAAGCGGTGTTAATTAACCCTGCAGTTCGCCCCTACGAGCTGTTGCAAGGCTTTATCGGCACTCATGAAAATCCTTACAGCAAGGAAAAGTTTGAAATAGTTGAAAGCGATATAGGGGTAATTCAAGCGTTAGAGGCAGCGTCAATCAAAGAACCAAACAGTTACAAAGTGTTGCTTCAGACAGAAGATGAAACGTTGGATTACCGTTTGGCTGAAGAAAAGTACGCGCAAAGTCACCTGGTTATTGAAGAGGGTGGCGATCACAGCTTTGTAGGCTACGAAAATCACTTGCCTGCTATTGCCGAGTTTTTGCTGAAATAAGCGCATTGCCAGTCTTTACTAGCCCTGCTAACATCAAACATATTGCTGTGCGGCGCTATACTATATAGCTAACCTTAGTGCTGCGTATCTCTTTCTTTGTCGCTGGCTTAAATAACAACCATAACTATGTCAAATCAATACAATTCAGATGCTATCGAGGTTTTAAACGGCCTCGACCCCGTAAAACGCCGCCCTGGTATGTATACCGACACTACCCGCCCGAATCATTTGGGTCAGGAAGTCATCGATAACAGTGTGGATGAAGCGCTTGCTGGGCACGCCTCTAACATCAAAGTAATTTTGCATGAAGACCAATCGTTAGAAGTTATCGACGATGGTCGTGGTATGCCGGTAGATATCCACCCTGAAGAAGGGATATCAGGCGTAGAGCTTATTCTATGTAAGCTTCACGCGGGTGGTAAATTTTCAAATAAAAACTATGCTTTCTCTGGTGGTCTTCACGGGGTGGGGATCTCGGTAGTTAACGCGCTTTCAACCCGCGTAGAAGTAACTATTCGACGAGACAGTAACGTATACCAAATTGCCTTTGAAAACGGCGACAAAGTCGAAGACTTACAAGTAATCGATACCTGCGGTAAACGCAATACAGGAACTCGTGTTCACTTCTGGCCTGACCCGCAATATTTCGACTCGGCAAAATTCTCAGCCAGCCGACTTGTGCACAACTTGCGCGCTAAAGCGGTATTAAGCCCGGGTCTGCGCATTCGCTTCGACAACAAGATTACCAAAGAAAGCCAAGAGTGGTATTACGAAGACGGCCTTAAAGACTACCTCTACCAAGCGGTAGAAGAGTTTGAAACCTTACCGTCTGACACGCCTTTTGTGGGTACATTCAGCGGCAATACAGAAGCCGCCGATTGGGCTGTAATGTGGTTGCCTGAAGGTGGAGATTTGGTAACGGAAAGCTACGTTAACCTTATTCCTACAGCGCAAGGCGGTACACACGTTAACGGGTTGCGCCAAGGCTTACTGGAGTCAATGCGCGAATTCTGCGAATTTAGAAACTTAATGCCCCGTGGCGTTAAGTTATCGCCTGATGATATTTGGGACCGCTGTGCCTATATTCTATCGACTAAAATGCAGGACCCACAGTTTGCCGGGCAGACTAAAGAGCGCCTGTCTTCACGTCAGGCCAGCGCGTTTGTATCAGGTGTAGTGAAAGACGCATTCAGCCTTTGGTTAAACCAACACACTGAAATTGCTGAAGCGCTTGCTGAAATGTGTATCAACAATGCACAGCGTCGTCTTCGTCAAACCAAAAAGGTTGCGCGTAAAAAGGTCACTCAAGGGCCGGCACTACCCGGTAAACTGACCGACTGCTCATCACAAGATATTTCTTATTCTGAACTGTTTTTAGTAGAGGGTGACTCGGCAGGTGGCTCGGCTAAGCAAGCGCGAGACCGAGAGTTTCAGGCAATTATGCCGCTGCGCGGTAAAATCTTAAATAGCTGGGAAGTCGACTCTTCTCAGGTACTGGCTTCACAGGAAATTCACGATATTTCAGTTGCGCTGGGTATCGACCCAGACTCGACGGACCTGTCTGGTTTGCGCTACGGTAAAATATGTATTCTTGCCGATGCTGACTCCGATGGGCTACACATTGCAACGTTGCTATGTGCGCTCTTTGTACGTCATTTCAGAACCTTGGTTGAACAAGGTCATGTGTATGTCGCTATGCCGCCGCTATTTAGAATAGATGTAGGCAAAGAGGTGTATTACGCGCTAGATGAAGGCGAGAAGCAGGGCATTCTTGACCGAATTGAAGCGGAAAAGAAACGCGGTAAAGTCAACGTACAGCGCTTTAAAGGCTTGGGTGAAATGAACCCGCTACAGCTTCGCGAAACAACCATGGACCCGAATACCCGTCGCCTTGTTCAGCTGACCATTGAAGACGCGGAAGAAATGATGGAGTTGATGGACATGCTACTTGCTAAGAAGCGTTCTGGCGACCGTAAAACATGGCTTGAAAGCAAAGGTAATATGGCCGAAGTGGCGTTGTAGATTGCAGAAACGCGCCGCTTTTGTGCTTATTTATAGAAGCTTGTATCGATAACGCTGTTCAAACAAGCGACCGCTAGACAAGCAACCTTAACGCTAGATGAAGCAAATCGAAAACGCCGAGATACTATCCTGATACGGAAATTTCTCGGCGTTTTAGTTTGTGCATCTGCAATAAAATACTGCCACGCATAATTACGCTGGTGCCGTTTAGGATAAGTAGCGGCCAGCTTTGGCTTAATGGCATTGTTAGGCCAAACAATAAAGTGCTAACGTCTTTTATCAATATATTGCGAAACAGCGCAAATGACAGCGACCCCACTTTTTGTCTGCGCTGCAGTACAAACCACTGGTGCAGTGAACCTTGAAATAAGATAACGGTAACGACCAGCATTAAGGTATTTGCGCCAAGCTGTGCAAGCGTTGGGAAAGGGCGAAAAGCAATGGAAAGTGTGCCACCAATGAGAGCTAGCAGAGCAACAGCGGCAACATAGCCTGAAATTGTAGTGCGCCTGTGTTGCCATATTTTCCAAATGATAATGAGCGTAAGTATGAGCGCGCCAAATCGTGTCCACACCAAGTAATGGTTGAAAGGCTCTACCGAAATGCCAAATAGGAAAATTGAGAAAAAGGCAAAATAGCTAGAGCCAAACTGGTTAAGTGACAGACTGTGGTTAGCATCGTCACTTTCGCTAGAAACGGGCACGTGAAAGCGCGTCATGGCCTTAATTTGTGACCATAATCCTAACCATGTCAGTAAAAACAGCGCGGCACTGGCAAAGCCTAGTATGTGGTAAAGCACCCAATTTGCTCCACGTTGAAAATGTTCTAGCTCGTGAATGCCCCAGTGTATCACAGGACTGGCACTGTTCTGGCATGTTCTGACATATGGCATGCAAACAATCACTATTAACAAAGCAGTGCAGCAGGGGCTAAAGGTGTTATCGTTTTTTCGGTATCGATGACACCCAATATGTTTTCAAAACCGGTATTGAACTAGCACGGAGGTTTATTTTGGCATTGCACTCAGTTTCTTCATCAACCCGCCAGTTAGCGGTAAGCGACAAAACCACAACGCTATTATTTGATCACGACGGTACCCTTATTGACTCAGAATCCGTACATTTTGACCTGTGGAAAGACATTTTGCTGGGGTACGATGTTGAATTAAGCGAGGATTTTTATTGTGAAGTGATGGCGGGTATTCCAGTAAAGCAAAATGCTGTCGATCTCGTCGAACATTTTAATATTGATGTAGCGCCGCAGGTGCTAGCAGAGCAAAAGCACAAAAGCATTAGCGACTACTTAGACAAGCAAGCTTTCCCCTTAATGCCGTTTGCTAAAGAAACCATTGAACATTGTGCAAACAAAGGCTATACCATTGGCATTGTGACTGGGGGAAGTAAAAAGTCGGTGGAAAAAACCTTATCTCAGTATGATTTGAGTGCTTATATATCTTGCGTGGTTGCCGTTGAAGACGTCGAAAACAGCAAACCAGCACCTGACTGTTACGCGCTTGCAATGGACAAGCTAGGAAAAATTCCAGATGAATGTGTAGCAATTGAAGACACGCAAACCGGCATGACAGCGGCACTTGCGGCAAACCTAGCCTGCGTTGTGATACCCACGGATTTGTCGAAACATCATGACTTGTCTGGCGCTACAGTGCGGTATACAAGCTTGAAGGACTGGGTGAATGGCGAACTCGTTTTTTAGCGAATGCGGTGGTGGTTAATTGCCGACTTGTCGTGCCACTTGTCACTGGTGGCGCGAAAATAGATAACGTAGTATAACCAGCACGTTAGGGCGTAACTTTCTTTGTTTTACAGCAAAGAATGCCAGAGGCGCTAACTTATTTTTAATTCATTGTTATGACAGGTACAGCTGATTTCTCATGATTTTGCGTAGCGTAAAATGGCTTTTGATTACTCTTGCCATCATTGTTGTTCTGCTTGTAGTAAGCGTTGCTACGATTACGGTTATGGCTGTGCAAAAAGCGCCATTAGTCGCATCGACAGCGCCCACACAGCTAGATGGTGCTGATAGCGTTAATGAACTCCTCGGTCAGCTGCAACAGGCGTTTTCTCGCCGAGAAGAAGGCCATCAAGTTACGCTCACCGAAACCCAAGTCGAAAGCTTAGTGGGTGTGTTACAGCGTGCATTACCTGACTTTAAGGGCGTAGTGAATATCACGCCGTTGGCGGGAACCATTAACGTCACTTACGCTATCAACAATACGGGGTATTATGTAAATGCGTCAGCACTAGTACTGCCTGGAGATAGCTTGCGTATAGAGCAAGTCCAAGTTGGCGACTTAACCATTCCGGGTCGTTTTTTACTTGGGTTTTTAGAGCGTACGGTGAACTCTTATACGCAATCAGAAATAGCCACCATTGCGTTATCGCGGGTTGAACGTGTGACCATGAGAAGCGGTGAACTTACCCTTGATGTTGGGCGTTTAGATGAGCTGCTAAGCGAGTTAAACGTGGTGGCGTCGAACATGTCGGTAAGCGAACAGACCGAGCTTCAGCAGTTATCTGCGTACTATTTACGGTATTTGTCTGGTAGAGAAATAGCCTTATCAAATAAACCGGTATCCCTTATTGAATACTTGCGCGAAGGGATGGCGCGGGCGAGAGAGCAAAGCCAAACCCCTCAAGATGCAGTACTGCATAATAATGCGGTAATCCTCGCTTTAGCGGTTTACGTTGGGCATCATCGTGTTGGGACTCTGGTGGGCGACATACAGCCAGATTCCGAAAAAGCGTTAAAGCCTCGCAGAGGTGCTGTGCTGCACAAGCGCAACGATTTGGCTCGTCACTTTATTATTTCTGCTGCATTGGAATTGTTGGCGGAACAAGGCATGTCCCTAGCAATTGGCGAGTTTAAAGAACTCATGGACCGCGGTAATGGTGGCTCTGGCTATAGTTTTGTCGACCTGGCAGCTGATATGTCGGGTACTGAGTTTGCAAAAGTTGCGACCCATCCAAATACTGCAATGGAAGTGCAAAACGCGATTGCGCGCATTCAAAGTGAGCTTGAAATCATCCCGCCTATCGATGGGCTGCCTGAAGGCTTAAGTAAGCAAGCGTTTACCGAACAATATCAACGGGTAGACAGTGAAGCGTACTTAAAAGAAGTCGAGGAAATTAAAGGCCGAATTCGCTTACTGCCGCTTTATCAAAAAGAAGCAGTAAGGCGTGAGAGTGCGCCGTAAGTGAGAAGCTAGTTCAAAAAAGCCCGCAAATAAAGCGGGCTTTTCGTTATTAAATTTAGTACGAACTAGCTTTTAGATAGAGATTGCTGAAATTGCGCAATGGTCACCAACGCTAATTCTATCTTTTTAACCAGTGGCGCCAGAGCTTGTTTAGCCGCATCGTCATCCAGTTCTTTTAGCGCTTGCCAGTCGCTGGCAATTTCTTGTACATACGGACCGAATCGTTTGGCTGATGTGGTAAACCCGCTGTCATCAGCAAACACTGCTGCAAACTTACCTTTTTGATCGCGCTGTAAATTATCTAATATCTGGTCAGCATCAACAGCTTTGCGGTGTAACGTTTGAATGGTTTCCTGAAGTTGTTGATGAACAGCTTGCATCTCTTGGCTTTGTTGCATGATCGCGCCTTTTGTTTCTGAGTGTTAAGTGTACGCATTACCCGCACACTTTATGTTTACGTATAAATCCCGTGGCTATCATTGTTGCCACAATAAATGCCACTCGGTAAATAATGATTAAAGTTTCGTCTTTCAAGGCCGATAACCTAAAGACTGTTGTAAATTACGAAGCTTGTTGGTTACGTAATGCACAACACGCCGTAAAGGTGGGCAATTCTGCCCATTTTTTTACTTTGCTACAAGCAACAAAGGAAAATGGTATGGATCTACAAGGTACTAGTGCCTCTGGAACGTCCGGTGCGTCACTTGAGTTGGCCTCTCTTAAGTTGGCTAAAAGCCAACAAGAGCAAGAGGGACAAGCGTCGCTTCAGTTGCTGGAATCAGCTTCTGACGTACCAAAATCGTCATCTTCAAACCCCGCGTTAGGCGCCAACGTCGATACCTTCGCGTAAGTTAGGGATGCAACTTTAAGTCGATAGGCGTTTTGCCGGGTTGACCGCCAATTTCTCTCACCAGTTTTGGCACCAAAAAGCCCGGCAGGCGCTTTATCGCTTCTTCCATAATTGCTCGGCCTTTATCGTCACTCACATAAAAGTGGCTCGCACCCTGTACTTTATCTAAAACGTGCAAATAATAGGGTAACACTCCGGCTTCAAACAGCGTTTCGCTTAAATCACTAATTGCATCGGCAGAGTCATTTATTCCTTTTAGCAATACCGATTGATTGAGCAAGGTGACGCCTTTTTCTCGCAATATATTTAAACGCACTTTCAACGTTTCTGACATCTCATTGGCGTGGTTTGCATGCAGCACTAATACTTTTTGAAGCGGCAATGCGCTAAACCATTCAACAAAGTCATGGCTAATTCGTTCTGGTAGCACTACCGGCAGACGGCTATGAATACGCAGGCGCTTTATGTGGTCAATAGCGGCAATTTCTTTGGCTAGCCACGACAGATGATCGTCTTTCGCCATCAGTGGGTCGCCGCCTGAAAAAATCACCTCATTTATTTGGTTGTTATTACGAAGGTAATCAAGCACATCAAGCCATTGGTGTTTGCTTACCGCATTATCGGCGTAAGGAAAATGGCGGCGAAAACAGTAACGGCAGTTTACTGCACAGCCGGTGCGAACCATCAACAACACGCGAGAATCGTATTTGTGCAATATGCCTTTGCCTGCTGTATCGTGTTCGTCTAACGGATCTTCGCTGTAGCCTGGTGATGTTAGAAATTCGTCGCTGAGCGGCATAACTTGTAAAAAAAGCGGGTCGTGTGGATTGCCTTTCTCCATCAGTTCCACAAAATGTCGTGGAACACGCATAGGAAAAAGTCGGCGCGCTTTAATGTGTTGGGCGTATTTTTCTTGGTCTAAACCTAAGTGTTGCAACAGCTTTGCAGGATCGGTAAAGCTACTTGCTAATTCTTTTTGCCAGTTATGCTCTACAGAAATCGGTTTTTTAGGTATTATTTGTTCCACGAAACTTTTTGTACCTTATGTTTAGACAGAGGAATTATGGCTAATTACAGCACTAACGAGTTCAAAGGCGGCCTGAAAATCATGCTGGACGGCGAACCTTGCAACATTCTAGAAAACGAATACGTAAAGCCGGGTAAGGGCCAAGCGTTTAACCGCGTAAAAATCCGCAAGCTTATTTCAGGTAAAGTTTTAGAGAAAACTTTCCGCTCAGGTGAATCAGTAGAAGGCGCTGACGTAATGGATACGGAGCTTGCCTACTTGTACACCGACGGCGAATTCTACCACTTTATGAACAACGATACATTCGAACAAATCGCTGCAGACGAAAAAGCAGTGGGTGAGAATAAAAAGTGGTTGGTAGAAAACGACGTTTGTACCATTACATTGTGGAACGGTTCACCTATCACGGTTACGCCACCAAACTTTGTTGAGCTAGAGATCACTGAAACTGATCCTGGTCTTAAAGGTGATACAGCGGGTACAGGCGGTAAGCCAGCAACGCTGAGCACTGGTGCAGTTGTTCGCGTACCTCTATTCGTTCAAACCGGCGAAGTTATCCGTGTAGATACGCGCTCTGGCGAATACGTGTCTCGCGCACAAAAATAGTATCTGAGACATTCTGTTTACGTGTAAAGCCGGTGCCTTTGTGTACCGGTTTTTTGTTTTAGCTATTCTTCTTAGGTTTGGACACATGCAATCTTGGCAGCCTACTACCACTCATGAAGCGCGTGTTGCGCGAGCAGAATTACTCAGAACAATACGTGATTTTTTTTACGCACGAAACGTTCTAGAGGTAGATACGCCTTTACTTTCAAACGGTACGGTTACCGATGAGCATTTAGACGCGTTCGATACACAGTTCAATTTTGCATCGTCGGGGAAACCAGCTAAGCTGTATCTTCAAACGTCACCTGAATATGCCATGAAGCGGTTACTATGCGCTGACAGCGGTAGTATTTATCAAGTGTGTAAAGCGTTTCGCCATGAAGGGGAGGGCCGCTGGCACAACCCTGAGTTTACCATGCTAGAGTGGTACCGCTTAGATTTTGACCATTTTGCGCTAATGGACGAGGTTGACGCCTTGCTGCAAGAAACCTTAAACACAGCTTCGGCTGATAAGATGACGTATCAGCAAGCTTTTCAAACCTATTTAAATATTGACCCGTTAAGTTCTGATAACGACGTTTTGTTAAAGGCAATGGAAGAGCAGAACATAGATATTCATGCGCCGCAAAATCTAAGTTATGACAGCAAGTTACAACTGTTATTCAGCTATGTAATCGAACCTAAAATCGGTAACGAAAAACCGTGCTTCATCTACGATTTCCCTGCTTCTCAGGCGGCGCTTGCCAAACTAAGCCCAGTTGATGAACGGGTTGCCGAACGCTTTGAGGTGTATTACCAAGGCGCTGAACTTGCTAACGGTTTTCATGAGTTAAGTGCAGCAAAAGAGCAGCGGCTGCGCTTTGAAACGGATAACAGAAAGCGCGAAGAACATGGCCTTCCCACTAAGCCCATTGATGAAAACTTTCTAAGTGCGCTTGACGCAGGTTTGCCACCGTGTGCGGGTGTGGCGCTGGGCATCGATCGTTTGCTTATGCTTAAAACCAATGCAAAACACATTCAAGAAGTGATCAACTTCACGGTAAGCAGAGCTTAGAGACTTTTAATGAGCAGAAAAGCGAAGGCTTTGCACCTAAATAGTTACAAAACATTAAATTAGTTTAGATAAGGGGTAACTTACATTGGCCTGCGGTTGACATGAGCACGGCAATGCTGAAAAATGTTATAACATCACTAGATAATGTTATAACATCCTCAGAGGAATACCCATGAAAATGCGTTCGCTGCTAAGTTTGTCCATAGCAGGGCTGTTAAGTGCGCCTGTGTATGCCACCACAGTAACGGGAAAAGTCACCGACACGGCAGGGCAACCTGTTGCAGGGGCTGAAGTAAAGATTGAAGGCAGCCGCCGTGTAGCATACACCGATGCAAATGGTATTTACCGTTTTGACGATGTAAAGCAGCCACATATTCATTTACATGTTTATTCTTCAAACTACATTCATGGTGATAACGACTTAGGCGACGTAAATACGGATCAAAATGTAGATTTCGTTTTAAAGCCTGCATCCGTCGAAAATATCGTGGTTACCGCCAATGCGCTTCAATCATCAGTACTGGAATCTGTTACGCCAGTGACCGTAATTGGTGCTGAAAAATTACGTAAAATAGAAGCACCAACCTTAGGGGAAACCCTAAAAAACGCGCCTGGTGTGCACAGCACTTATTTTGGCCCGGTTTCAAGCAGCCCAGTTATTCGCGGTAACGATGGCCCGCGTGTCAAGATTGTTCAAAACGGTTTGGATGTATCTGATGTATCTCGAGTAGGTCCAGATCACAATGTCGCCACCACACTCTCAAGTGCAACGCAGGTGGAAGTACTTCGCGGTCCTGCGACGCTTCAATACGGCAGTGGCGCTATTGGTGGTGTGGTTAACGTGGTTGACAAACGTATTCCTCAGTATCAGATAGACGGCGTAGAAGGCGAAGCTGAAACTAGCTACAGCACAGTGAATAACGGCTCGTATACCCGTGCAGATGTAACGGGTGGCAGTGGCAATATTGTATGGCATGTCGACGGGTTTTATCGCGATACAGACAACGCGGATATTCCGGGCTTTGCGTCTATCGAACCCGATGAAGATGAACCAAACGGTGTCCTAGAAAGCAGCGCAATGGAGACGCGTAACGTCGTTGCAGGTTTATCTTACGTGGCTGAAGAAGGCTACTTCGGTTTTGCTGTTGAACAACTCGACAATAAATATGGCGTACCTGGCCATAGTCATGCTCATGGTGAGGAAGAGCACGATGAAGAGCATGAGGGCGAAGACCACGACCTTGAAGAACATGATCATGAAGAACACGCTGAAGAAGGCGTGTTACTTGATATAGATATGACCCGTTATCAAGCAGCCGGTGAGTGGCACTCTCCAGTACGTGGACTTACAAACCTTAAGTTTGCCGCAGCCTACACCGATTACGAACATGCTGAAATTGAAGACGGTGAACCAGGTACTGTATTTACTAATGAGTCGAGCGATATCCGTCTTTCTGCTTACCACGAAGAAGTGAACGGCTGGCACGGCGTATTCGGGCTACAGTTTAATCATAGTGACTACAATGCCGTGGGCGAAGAAGCCTTTACCCCCGCTAATACCACATCGAGCTACGCACTTTATGTTATAGAACAAAAGAAAGTAGGTGATGTAACCTTTGAGCTTGGTGGCCGACTAGAGCGAACGACTTTGGATGCTGACGCAAGCGAAGTAGAACTTGACGTTTTACATGAAGAACATGATGAGCATGAAGGTGAGGAGCACGAAGGCGAAGAGCACGATGAAGAGCATGAGGGTGAAGAACATGAAGAGCACGCTGTTGCTTTCAACTTCCCTGATTATGACTTCACCAGCCTGTCGCTTTCAGCGGGCGCTAACTGGGAATACCAGGAAGGTCACTCTATTGCAGTGACTTTATCACGCAGCGAACGCGCGCCTAGCCAGCAAGAACTCTTTTCTGCAGGCCAGCATTTAGCAACCCAAAGCTACGAAGTGGGTTTAGTATTTGATATGGATGAAGAAGGCCATATCGAAGAAACACTTAAAGGCGTAAAAGAAGAAGTTAGTACCAACCTAGATATTACTTTCCGTAAATTTACCGGTAGCTGGGGCTATAGTGCGTCTTTCTTCTACAATCAGGCAGATGACTATATCTTCCAAACAAGCACAGGCTTAATTGCGCTCAGCGAGCACGAAGAACACGATGAGCACGAAGAGGAAGGATTAGAAAGTGAGCACGAAGAACTTGGACATGATGAACACGGCGATGAAGAAGGCTTGCCAATTTATTATTTCCAACAGGCTGACGCAGACATCTGGGGCTTCGAAGCAGAAACTTACGTTGATTTATCAGACACGCTACGCTTAACCGTATTTGGTGACTATATCCGCGCAGAAATAGAAGACGACAACCTTCCGCGCACGCCGCCTATGCGCTTTGGTAGTGAATTAAGCTACGTGAACGATGGTTTAAGTGCTGACGTGGGCTTTACGTGGTACGACGACCAAAATGAAGTTGCGTCATTTGAGACTGCAACCGACGGCTACACCTTGGTTAATGCAAGCGTGCAATATGAGTTTGGCACGCAGGGCATTGACTGGGTAGTGTTTGCGCGCGGTGAAAACCTAACTGACGAGGAAGCCCGTGTTCATACATCTTTCTTAAAAGACCAAGCACCGCTTCCAGGTAGAAACTTTACTATGGGTGTGAGAGCGTTGTTTTAATTAAACAACTCCACTGCGGTATACAAGGCGATGTATTGGGGCTCTCAGTACATCGCCTTTTTTATACTAGGGGAAAGTGGTCAGTACGATTTTTTCCAGTTGAATAAACTGCAAAGATAAACATGCTTAAGATGGTAAACGTCGAGCGGTTGTGAAGTAGAGGTGAAAATGAATGACATAGCGAATTGGTTAAGTACGCAAACCGAAAAACACATGGTGTTAGGTTATGGAAGCTTACTTAGCAAAGACAGCCGAGAGCGCTACTCCAACATTTTTACACCAGGGATCCCTGTGACGGTTTCTGGCTTCGAAAGGGCATGGGTGACGCGAAGTCTTCATGAAAAGCAGACTTACGTTGGCGCCGTGGCTAATGCGCATAGCAAATTAAACGCCCAGCTTATCCCAACACAAATTAACCCTGCCTTACAGGAGAGAGAAAAAGACTATCGGTTTGTCGAAGTAAGCGCTAAAGCACTCAACTTTCATCAACACAAGGGTTCTGCGTCTCTAGACGATGTGCTTGCACAATTTACCTTTTGGATTTGCGAAACACTCGACTGTACACAGGCAAATGACGCCTATCCCGTACATCAAACGTACGTAGATACATGCTTGAGTGGATGCTTAGAGCACGGTGGTATAGAGGAAGCCGAGCGATTTATCGTCCATACATCGTTGTGGGAGCACCCAAGAGTAAACGACAGAGCGAACCCGAAGTACCCCCGCGCGGCAGTGGTCAACCCAGACCACTTTGAGCACATAGACAGGCTTCTATCAAAGAGATAGTGTTTGCCTTAGGTCTTACTTCTAGTTATACGTTCAAATGTAGAGGTACAAAAGCGAGTACTACATGCGCGTCATAAAAACTTTGCTAAAAGGATTAGTGTGAACACAAACACCGCTATTTTTACAAACGATAAAATAACGCTACGGCCGCTTACTTTTGATGATAAACACTGGGTACTTGCGCTGCAGCAGGACCCGCTATGGCTTAGATACATTGGAAGTAAAAATGTCGATACAGTAGACGATGCGTGTGACTACATTGGCAAAACAAATGCGCAGCGCGAAGAGTGGGGGTATGGCCTGCTGGCTGTCGAATTAACCGAAACCAAACAACCGTTAGGGATTTGTGGTCTCTTCAATCGCTTTGCATTTGAATGTCCAGATTTAGGCTTTGCCATGCTGCCTGAAGCAAGAGGCAAGGGTATATGTTATGAGGCATGTCAGTGTGTTATAGCGTGGTCTGCCTCTAAGGGCTATCGTTTTTTAACAGCCATGACGCACCCAGAAAATATGGCGTCGCAGAAGCTTTTACAGCGCTTAGGATTTAACAAGCAGGGCTTTTACTTCGACAAAACGTTCCCAAAACAGCATTTGTTCAGGTTGGAATTACAGCCATAAAGCATTGCTCTTTATGACTGTTTGTATCTGTTAATCGCTATAAGGGCGGTAACACGGTCATCTTTTTAATAATGATCGGCTCAATGGGTACGTTATTCGCGTTAAGGCGAATCGAATATTCAGTTTCTACTTCCGACATGGCATCAACAATATCTTCGCCTTCAACAATTACGCCAAAAACCGCGTAGCCCCAGTCTCTTCCGGGGTTTAAGCTGCTGTTGTCATTCACGTTGAAGAAAAATTGTCGGTTTGCGGTATGCGGGTCACCTTGTCTTGCCATTGCAATAGTGTGCAGGTCGTTAGTCAAACCGTTACCAGACTCATTGAAGATATCTGGAAAGTTCGACTTGCCGTTGAAGTCTGCCGTATAACCACCACCTTGCACAACAAAACCAGGCACGATGCGGTGAAAAATGGTGTCTTCGTAGGCGCGCTTATCAACATAACGAAGAAAGTTATTTACGGTAATTGGCGCACGTCTTCTGTCCAGTTCAACCACAATATCGCCCATGGTGGTTTCTATTTTCACCCGAGGGTAATAGTTATCTGGCTGAACCTGAGACCCATCGTCTTTCTTGGCCATAACGGGTGAACTGCTGCCTATTAGCATGATGGCGGTCAGCAGTGATAAAAGTATTTTCTTCATAAAAATGCCTTTAAATGTTTTCCTTAATTCGCGCATGTTTTTTGATCGCTTATCGTTTTGCAGTGCCTAAGATAACGAACTTTTTGTCACTCGCAAGTACCTTAGCGCCACCAAACAACTTTTTAAGTTTAATGTGATAGTCGAGGTGTCGGTTACCAACCACCACTAAGTGACCGCTTTTAATAAGTACGTCCCGGGAATCAGTGAACATTTGCCATGCAATATGGTCAGTGATTGCGTTTTGTTGATGAAACGGTGGGTTACACAGAATTTTGGTAACAGCAGGTTTATTCTCTCTATTGATTAATGTTTCAAGGCAATTACTTGCAACAAACTCACATTGATCAATTTTATCCGGGAAGTTGTTGAGCACATTGAGTCTGGCACTTTCTAATGCCATATAGGACTCATCCACAAATATTACTTTGGCATCAGGGGCAAGAGAAAGGGCATTAACCCCCAGTACTCCGTTGCCGCAGCCTAAATCTACCACCACATCATTAGCGCTCACCGTCATATGTTCAAGCATAATGCGAGCGCCTATATCTAATGACTGTCGGGAAAACGTATTCGCCAGATTGTCTATAGTTAACGCCGTTCCCATCGTACTTTTACACTGCCAGCGCGTCGGATAGGGCGAGTCAGATAGTTTTATTGACTCACGAGGCGAAGCGAACACAAGCCGCGATTTCTTCTTGGCAAGGGACGTGGTGGTGGGGCCAATATATCGTTCAAATAGGTTGAGTACGGATTTTGTGATGGTCTTCACTTTACCGGTTGCGATAACACGCGTGTCAGGTGTTATATATTTTTGTAAATCAATAAGCTGCTGTTCAAGAAGTGCAAGGGCGCGGGGGACCTTCAGCACAACAAGACTCGGCGCCTTTTCTGGCTTAAACGTTAAGCTTTGCACGCTAGTCAAGGTTTTCAGCGGCGCGGTTAGCAGGCCGTTTTTATTGCTCGTTTCTGCGTTACCCAGTAAATGATTGGCTTTTAAATTCTCAGAGAGTGATCGCAAAGATATGTAGGAGTCAGATACCCAGTAAGGTGCTAAGTGCGAAAACCAACAACCTAACGCGCCGAAATCGTCGTTAAAAATCATCATTGAGCCATCATTGTCACCACTGCCAATTGAAAGCGACGCTTCACTTAATAAGTTCTCAATGTGCTCAATAACGAGTTCATCAGCGCTATCCCATGCTTGAAGGCTTATGTGCTGGTGCTTTTCAGGGTAGCGAATAAGCGAAAATTGTCGGTCGGCAAAAATAAATTCTGTATTCATTGGAGTCTGTTTTCAGAGATGGCTCAAAGCACTCACATACTTTTGGGAATGCCTATTTGGTTTATGTACGCGCTGCCTATCTTATCATATCAGCCACGCGGCTCTAACCAATAACGTGTCATTCTTATGCCGTGCAATGTTGATGGTGACAATGTAATGGTGAAAGAATCACTTTTATAGCTCGCAGAAAAATCCACATTAGCAATGCATGCGTAATTAAGGTGTAATTAGGGGAACTTCAAAGGTGTGTTTAAGCACTTTTGAGATCAAGTGCCCATAGCCAAAATTAAAAATCACCGGAAATATCATAGTTACGCATGCAGTTTTCTCTTTTCGAGACCCCAGAAAATAATAGCTCATCTCATAAGCTCCCGCTGTCAGAGGGCGATGTCACTTATTTTCCTCACGCGCTATCAAAAAATGATGCAGATACTTTTTTTGAGTTACTGAAGGCCGAGTTACCCTGGCGTCAGGACTCGATCAGATTGTTTGGCAAGCCGGTAAAAATTCCCCGCCTTCAGAGCTGGCACGGCGATGACGATTGCACCTATACCTATTCGAATTTAACCATGTCGCCAAATCCGTGGACGAACAGCCTTTTAAGCATTAAGGATTGTTGTGAAGCGTTATGTGCTGCAACCCAAAATACAAAGTTCAACAGTGTGTTAGCGAATTGGTATCGTGACGGACAAGATAGCATGAGCTTTCATTCAGATGATGAGCCTGAGTTGGGTATAAACCCGGTTATTGCATCCGTCACCTTAGGTGAAGCAAGGCCCTTTGTTTTTAAGCACAAAGAAACAAAGGAAAAGTATACACAGGTGCTTGAGCACGGCAGTGTATTAATTATGGCAGGAACAACACAAAGTCATTATGTGCACGGTATTGCGAAGACGGCTAAGCCTATCGGTGGTAGAATTAATCTAACATTCCGACATCTTATTCACAGAACAAGGTAAGCCAAATGCAAGTAAAAGCGTTTCTGGAAACTACGATTGAAGCTGCACTTAATCCGAGTTTTCTCGAGGTTGTAGATGAGAGTTTTATGCACAATGTTCCAGAAGGGGCTCAAAGTCATTTCAAAGTAACGGTAGTGAGTGATGCCTTCGAGGGCAAGCGCTTAATAGCGAGACACAGAGAGATTAACGGTCTTGCGGCTGAAGCGCTGCAGGGGCCTGTTCATGCGTTGGCACTTCACACGTATACGCCGACAGAGTGGGAAACTCGAGGTGGGCAATCTATGGTATCGCCAAACTGCCTAGGTGGTAGCAAGCACGACCAATAACGCTCTTTTTGTACTAAATGGAAGTAGATTTATGACAAGCAGTGAAACGAAAAACAGCGGCGCGCAAGCCTCTTACTTAGACATCTTTAAAACACCCTCTATTCAGGTGTTACTACTTGGCACCGGTTTTTTGCTTATGATGTTGTTTGTCTACATGGGCGTGCTGACTACGTTTGACGATGCGTTATTCAATGTAATTAGTGAAGCAGGCAATGTATCGGGTTGGAAAGAAGACGCGCTTCGCGATATCACCGCGTTAGGCAGTAATACGGCACTTATCTTTGTCACGATTTCAGTTGCCGGAGCCTTGGCGATGGCCGGTGAAAAGAAAAAGGCTCTGACTTTTTTGATTGCTGTTGCCGTGGGGATCGCAACGACTTTCTTACTCAAAGCTGGCATCGACAGGCCTCGTCCTCCGCTGCCCATGCAGGATGTAAGTGTGTATACACAAAGCTTCCCCTCTGCACATGCTACCTTATCTACGCTTGTTTATTTCTATATCGCCTATTTGTTAACGTACTTCACGCAAAACGCTTCAGTAAAAGTGTGGATCTACATGGCAGCCACCTTTCTTGTATTTTGTATTGGCTTAAGCCGCATTTTATTGGGCGTGCATTGGCCTAGCGACATTATTGCAGGGTGGTTTGCTGGTGGCAGTATGGCTGCCTTTTGCTTTTATATCATCAAGTGGAAACGCAAACTGCGTATAAAAGGCGAAGGTTAAACGTGCAAGATCTCAAACGGCTAGGCGACATTATTAAGCGGGATCCTTTTCGCATGCGTTGCCTTCGCGCTTTGAGAGCGCTCGATTTACCGCAAGGGTACATTGGTGCTGGATTTGTTCGAAATGCCATTTGGGATGAGTTACACGCAAGAGCGACACCAACTCCGCTTAACGATATTGATGTGATTTACTTTAGTGGTGAAATTAATCCGCCGCAAAGTGTTGCGAGTGCCGATAATACATTGGAATCAGTACCTCAACCGCAAGCTTACTCACCAAATTCTGCAGCTGCTAAACCAGGGCTGAAAGCACAAGAACAAGCCATAGAACGCGAGCTAGCGCGTATGGTTCCTCAAGCTAATTGGCAAGTTAAAAACCAAGCGCGTATGCACGTAGCTCACGAGCACGCTCCCTATCAAAATTGCCACGACGCTATTTCTTATTGGATAGAACGAGAAACCTGTGTTGCGGTTCGTCTTTTAGCCAATGATGATTTAGACATACTCGCGCCATTTGGCTTGGAAGCAAACTTCGCCGGCACCATAAGTATTAACCCAAAATATCCAAGGCCCGAAGTTTTTAAACAGCGACTAGCTTCTAAGAATTGGCTTACTGTTTGGCCTTTGTTGACTTTAGTTTCTCCTTAAGAGCTAGAACGCGCTTAATTAAACTAGAAGTGACTCAATTGAGAGTAGCTACCTTTGAGCAGTAGTCTTTGTTGTAATATTTACTATCTTAGCGGCAATAGCCGCTATGGTCGTATTTTCGCTCATAGCTTGTTTTTGCAGTCGACGATACGCGTTATTTTCGCTTAATCCGAATTGCTCCATTACTACCAGTTTTGCTCGCCCAATCAGTTTTTGTTCCTGTATTGCACGCTTGGCCTCTTCGAGCTCCCGACCCATATCTTCTATGTGTTGGGCCTGTGAACGCAGTAAATCATAAAAAGAGCGGTGAGCAGATAAAGTCTTCGTTTGCTCGTTAAGTGATAGCGTTTTGATTTCGTCTTCTTTGGTGTCTTCCGCGAGTCCAGGCATACTTGGATCGAACAATAAGGTGAGCGGTGAGCCATCAGTGGCGTGTTCATCATTGAAGCGCGTAAGCAACTGCTGATGATTGGCCATCTCATTTTTTGCATCGGCCACTTTACTGTTAGCTTGCTGAGTAAGGGCCTCAGTGAGCGCCACTTCGATAGTCTGCATTGCATCCATTCGACGTGTTGCTACATCAAACCAAACTTCCGATATTTCTCCGGCAATCGGACTGCCGTCACCAAGCTGTGCAATCATATTTCTAAGCTGTGTAATATCGATTGCAGCAGGGCTTTTGTTCAACGCGTCTAATGCATCTTTATGCGGCTTACAGCTAAACTCACAGAATATACTGAAGTGATGTTCTTGGGCATGCTGAAGCGCGGCCAGCTTTTCACAAAGGCGAACATCGAAATGAGTTTCTGCGAAACCAATAGCGCCCCACGCCCGCTCCTGCCCAGCGTATTCTTTTGCCTGCATAAAGTTGAACAGTGCAACCAATAAGCGAGTGATTGTTGGGTCGCTTGCAATATCTGCCGCTTCAAAAATAACCGTAAGTAAACTGGCAACTAGACGACTATATGCTCGTGTAGATTCCAGTGGTGTCAGAAGCTGCTTGCTTACTTGTTCTCTCAGTCTGGGCAGGTAGTCCGTCGCCTGCATAGCAAGTGTAATACTGCTCAACAACCGCGGGTTACCCGTGGTGATCTCATCTGTCAGGTAGAGAGATTTCAAGTGGCTTTTCAACATTGACTCCGCTTGCTCGCTAGCACTGACGTACTGCATTCGCTCAGCGGCATAACGCTCGCCTTTTGAAGCAAGAAAGATATTGCTGGCCCCACGCTCTTTTTGCAGTTCATGAATAAGTTCTCGAACGGCAATTACAATTCGACAATTACTAGATAGTTGCTCAAGCACGGTTATTTCGGCGTGCTTGGCCGCTAGCAAAAAGCGCTTAGTGGCGTCGCTACAAAGCGCAATGGTCTGTTCTGGTTCATGAAGCATGTTAAGGCCTGCTAATCTTCGGTACACACGTTTCGAATTTTCTATTGATGAGTGCATCTATTGGCGAAACGTTTTTTGAAACTCTTTGCTCTTAGCCCCCTGCACTCAGCAGAGCAATACGTGTACCAAGCAACACTTATGCCCTGTTTATTAGAATTAATGAAGATAAGCGTTAGAGTGAACAAAAACGCCCGGAGTGCTGACATTTCGCGGCATGTGGTTCAGCTGGAACTTTTATTTAAGGTGACTTTATAAGGGGGACGGGAAGGTTAGCGGCGTTAAGAGGGAAGAAAGCTGCGCCAAAATGGTGCAGCTTCGCAAAAGGTGTGGTTTTGCTATCCAGATTAGTTTCTGACTACGCGAAGAAACCAACCTACAAACAGTGAAATTAAGAAACCGAAGAAGGCAATCATTGTGGTGATAGTTAACATTTGCCCAGAAAAGTCAGCATTCTCGCCAGTGTGCTCGCTAACCAGCATTCCTGATGCTTTAAAGATGAACAATGCTGCTACAGAAAATAGTAAAATAACGGCGGTCGACATGATAGTGGCTTTCCAATAAGCCTTCGGCGACATCCAATGAATAGCGCCTGCCACTAGCACGCACAAAATAGTCAGAATATAAGGTACCACTTTAACTCCTCGTTGAATAAGACTTGTGCCTTATTGCGACGTCTTACCGTAGCCCCGTATTAGAAATCGAAGCGCATTGAACGACGCGGTTAATAAAAACCATTATACGATGCCATGTACGATGCAATTTGTCAGCATTCGCTATTAAATTAAGCCCTGAGACCGAACATGAAAAATTGACAAGCTCACAGCATTAGGAAAGGGGCAAAGAGCCCTGCGCTTATCACGTAAGTGCCAAGTAGTTCGGACTGGGGCCTGTTGATCTTTGCTGCACATCAACGTTCAACAGGCCCTAGTAACAATCTATTAAAAGATTTTGCGCTACAATGGTGATAGAATCGCCGAAAAAATCTCCTACCTACTTGGTGTTCTGCTTTAACGCGGTGTACGCCATGGTGGGTTGTTGTGTTTAACATCTTAGCTTCTGAGAGAACATGTTCGATTTAATTACCAGTAAAGACAGCAACGTTAAAAACGACGTGCTATCAGGTATTACCGTGGCGCTTGCCTTGGTCCCTGAAGCCGTTGCATTCGCATTTGTGGCCGGCGTAGAACCAATGATTGGTCTTTATGCGGCTTTCATGATGGGCTTAATCACTTCCGCTATTGGTGGCCGACCAGGAATGATTTCTGGTGCTACCGGCGCCATGGCCGTTGTAATGGTGGCACTGGTTGCCCAACACGGCGTGCAGTATTTATTTGCCGCGGTTATTTTGGCTGGTTTACTGCAAATAATGTGCGGTATTTTCAAGCTCGGAAAGTTTATACGTCTGGTCCCATATCCGGTAATGCTAGGCTTCGTAAATGGTTTGGCAATTGTTATTTTCTTGGCGCAATTAGGCCAGTTCAAAGTGACCAACGCAGCGGGTGAATTACAGTGGATGGAAGGTACGCTGTTATATTGGATGCTAGGGCTTGTGGCGCTAACCATGGCCATTATCTATTTATTGCCAAAGCTAACCAAAGCTGTACCGGCGTCGCTGGTTGCGATTGTTACGGTAACCTTGTTAGTACACGGTCTTGACCTTGAAGCGCGCACTGTAATCGACTTTGTTCGCGATTTGCTACCAGCTGACCAGCGCGATACCGCGACGCTAGCGGGTGAACTTCCTAGCTTCGCTATTCCTATGGTGCCGTTTACCTGGGAAACCTTCATGATCATTTTGCCTACCTCAGTCATTCTTTGTTTGGTTGGCTTAATTGAGTCGCTTCTTACCCTTTCATTAATTGATGAAATGACGGACACCCGCGGACGCGGCAACAAAGAGTGCGTTGGCCAAGGCGTTGCAAATACAGTTAACGGTTTCTTTGGCGGTATGGGCGGTTGTGCCATGATTGGTCAAAGTATGATTAACATAAACTCTGGTGGCCGTGGCCGCTTGTCTGGTATCACCGCGGCGGTTGTATTATTAGGCTTTATTCTATTTGCTGCTCCGCTAATTGAAATGATTCCTCTTGCTGCCCTTGTTGGCGTTATGTTCGTGGTGGTTATTGCTACATTTGAGTGGGCGTCATTCAGAATTATTCGCGGCGTAAACAAAGAAGATGCGTTCGTACTTTTCCTAGTAACAGGCGTTACCGTTATCGCTGACCTGGCTATTGCGGTTGTGGTGGGTGTTATCGTTTCAGCACTGGTGTTTGCATGGAAACACGCTCGTCATATTGAAGCGAGATCCCATATCGATAACGACGGTTGGAAAGTCTATGAGCTAGACGGCCCGCTGTTCTTTGGCTCGGTATCACATTTCAAAGACCTGTTTGATATCGCCAACGACCCTAACGATGTAGTTATTGACTTTAAAGACTCTCGCATTTGGGATTCATCAGGTATCGATGCGCTAGATACCCTTGCTGACAAATACGAAGAGCAGGGTAAAAAGCTACACATTCGTCATATCAGTGATGAATGTCGCTCACTGCTTCGCAAGGCCGATAAGTTTGTTGAAATTAACGTGGTTGAAGACCCTCGCTACCGCGTAGCGACAGATAAGCTGGCCTAAGTTATTTGATAGCCTCAATGCACCAAGTGAACACAGTTTTGCGTTTGTTTGGTGCAGTCATGAAGTCTGAATAATGCTTATTTTGAAGTAAATTGAATAAAAACAATGAATTACGTTTTTGGCACTGAACTTGGATAACTATAAACGTAAAGTGTGTTTTGGTGATTTGTGTCAATCGCTGAAAATTGTGTGATTTATAACACTCCGTAAAATGTGTTAGCCGACCTAAACCGTTGGCAAAATAGGCAACGAAGCCCGCATCAACGAAAGTTGAAGCGGGCTTTTTTTTGTCCCGAAAAAAGGGGAATACCATGACTTCATTGGACTCAAAAACGCAAATTGTCGTCGTAGGCAACGGCATGGTGGGGCATCATTTTGTTGAGCAGCTTCACCAAAGCGATGCCAATGTAGAAATAACCGTTTTATGCGGCGAGTCACGCCTTGCGTACGACCGCGTTTATCTGTCGTCTTTTTTTAGCGGCGCGAGTGCTGATGACTTAGCGCTTACTACACCCGCTCAGTACGCCGAGTGGGGCGTAAACGTAGTTACCAATGCCTTGGTTACCGATATAGACCGTGACAATAATAAAGTGACGACTTCTGAAGGGCAGGTGTTTAGCTACGATAAGCTTGTGCTAGCTACGGGCTCATACCCATTTGTGCCACCCATTCCTGGCAACGATCAAGAGCATTGCTTGGTGTACCGCACTATAGACGATCTACTCGCTATTGAAGCATCAGCAGCGGTGAGCAAAGTAGGGGTTGTTGTTGGTGGTGGGCTGTTGGGTTTAGAAGCCGCTAACGCATTAAAACAAGCCGGTCTCGACACCCACGTGGTTGAGTTTGCCCCGCAGCTTATGGCGGTACAGCTAGACCAAGCAGGTGGTAACGTTCTTAAGGACAAAATTGAAGCATTGGGTGTTACGGTTCACACCCAAAAGGCAACGCAAACTATTGAGGCCGGTGATACCTGCCGCTATAAAATGGTGTTTGCTGACGGCACTGCACTAGAAACTGACATGATTTTATTTTCTGCTGGTATTCGACCTTCCGACCAGCTCGGCAGAAAGTCAGCGCTAACACTGGGTGAGCGCGGCGGTATTGTTATTGATAACCACTGCGTGACGTCTGACCCGAACATTTACGCTGTGGGTGAATGTGCGCTGTGGGATAACAAAATCTTTGGTCTTGTTGCACCTGGCTACACCATGGCACGCACGGCCGTAAGTCATATTACAGGTGGCGATGCCGAGTTCGCTGGCGCAGATATGAGCACTAAACTCAAGCTAATGGGCGTAGAAGTGGGCTCAATTGGCGATGCCCATGAACGCACAGACGGAGCGCTTAGCTACACGTACTTAAATCAGCCCGAGGGCGTGTATAAAAAGCTGGTGGTAGATAGCGAGCAAAAGTACGTGCTTGGTGCTGTACTCGTTGGCGATACCAGCGACTACGACACGCTCCTGCAGTATGCACTTAATAATATTGAATTACCTGAACACCCAGAAAGCCTAATTCTGCCGTCATCCGATGCCGCACCGGCGTTAGGTGCCGATGCACTACCAGACACCGCGTCTATTTGTTCATGCTTAAATGTGACTAAGGGCGACATTGTTTCAGCCATTGAAGGCGGCTGTTGTAGCGTTGGCGATGTAAAAGGTGAAACTAAGGCCAGTACAGGTTGTGGAGGCTGTGCCGCTCTACTTAAAAATGTGGTAGACAGCGAGCTTGAAAAGCGCGGTGTGGAAGTATCGAAAGCCATTTGTGAGCACTTCAATTACACCCGACAAGAACTGTTTCACATTGTTAAGGTAAACGGCATTCGCACCTTTGACGAGCTACTGGAGCAGCATGGTGAAGGTCTAGGGTGTGAAATTTGTAAGCCCGCTGTCGGCTCAATTTTAGCCTCGGTGTATAACGACTATATTCTTAAGGCTTCACATCTTCCTCTGCAAGACACCAACGATATCTACCTTGGCAACATGCAAAAAGATGGCACGTATTCCGTTGTACCGCGTGTACCTGGTGGCGAAATAACGCCTGAGAAGTTGATTCTGCTCGGCGAAGTGGCAAAAGAATACAACCTGTACACCAAGATCACAGGTGGTCAGCGCATTGATTTATTTGGTGCGCGCGTAGAGCACTTACCTGATATCTGGGAAAAACTGGTCGCTGGTGGTTTTGAAACCGGCCATGCTTACGCGAAGGCACTGCGTACTGTTAAATCCTGTGTGGGCAGCACTTGGTGCCGCTACGGTGTTCAGGATTCTGTTGGCACAGCCATTGACTTAGAGAACCGTTACAAAGGCTTACGTGCGCCGCATAAAATTAAATTTGCTGTCTCGGGGTGTACCCGTGAGTGCGCAGAAGCTCAAAGCAAAGACATCGGCGTTATTGCCACCGAGCAAGGTTGGAACCTGTATGTTTGCGGTAATGGCGGTATGAAGCCGCGACATGCAGACCTGTTTGCCACCGACCTAGATACCAAAACCCTTATTAAGTATATCGACCGCGTGCTGATGTTTTATGTGAAAACGGCTGACCGCTTACAGCGCACATCGGTGTGGATGGACAATATGGAAGGAGGCTTAGCTTACCTGCAAGACGTTGTGATAAACGATGCACTTGGCATTAATGGTGAGCTTGAAGCACAGATGGATGCTGTGGTTGATGCTTATCAGTGCGAATGGAAAACCACCATTGAAAACCCTGAGTCGCGCAAGCGTTTCCGTCAATTTGTAAACAGCGATGCTAGCGACACCAATATTCAGTTTGTTTCAGAGCGAGGCCAGGTTCGCCCAGCTACTGAAGCTGAAAAAGTAGCAGGTAAAGATCAGTTCATTCCTGTCTCTATGGTGTAGCCATTGGCTTATCAACCTTGTTAGGAGAATCAAATTATGTCAGCAGCGCAAAATGTAATGGCGTCAGAACCTCAGCAAGTGCAATGGCACTATGTTTGTGAGACGAACGACTTAGTGACAAACAGTGGGGTTTGCGCCCTTGTCGACTTACAGCAAGTGGCAATTTTCAGTTTGAAGATAAACGGCGAAACCCAGGTTTTCGCCATTAGTAACTACGACCCTATTGGTAAAGCAAACGTACTCTATCGCGGGCTTCTAGGGTCGATAGGCGGCGCGCCTGTTGTTGCTTCGCCTTTGTACAAAGAGCATTACTTTTTAGAAACTGGGCTGTGTAAAGAGCACGATGATGTATCCGTTTCGGCTTATGCCGTGAAGATAGAGGATAACAAGGTTTTCGTGGGTGTTTAGCTAGGCCCTACTGTTTGGGAGCCGGGAACAATTTAAGTATCCGGCAATACCCTTTTAACAAACTGCGGAATCGAAAAGGTAATGAAATGAATATGGCTACACGACAACCCGACATGATGTCTGAACAATTAAGACAAACAACATGCCCATACTGCGGCGTTGGGTGTGGTGTAGATATTAGTTGCAACGTAAGCAAGCGTGCCACAACCCTGGACACTGTTAAAGGCACGCCAGAGCATCCCGCCAATTTTGGAAGATTGTGTGTTAAAGGAACAAACCTGCTTGAAACAAACGACTTAAACGGACGTTTGCTTCACCCAACCATGGCAGGTCAATCGGTGGATTGGGACACGGCCACCGATCTAATTGCGGATAAGATCACCTCTACCATTGCGCAGTATGGCGCGGATGCCGTTGCTTTTTATGTATCAGGTCAGCTTCTCACCGAAGACTATTACATTGCCAATAAGCTTATGAAAGGTTATATCGGCAGTGCCAATATTGATACGAATTCACGCCTGTGTATGTCATCAGCCGTTGCCGCCTACAAGCGCGCGTTCGGGGAAGACGTGGTGCCATGCGATTATTCCGATCTGGAATGTACAGATTTATTGGTAATTACGGGAAGTAATACGGCCTGGGCACACCCAGTGCTTTTTCAGCGCATTCAGCGAGCAAAGCTGAAAAATCCCGATATGAAGGTCATTGTTGTTGACCCGCGCAAAACCGAAACCTGTACCATTGCCGATTTACACCTTCCATTAAAGCCAGGTAGCGACGTGGCGCTATTTAATGGTTTACTAAGCTATGCAAACGCACAAGGTCGTATAGACAAATCCGTTGTTGAGAGCTACGCCGAGGGACTTGAAGAAACACTTAAAAGTGCAAATGCCTTAACATTAGATGAAGTTGCTGAAGTATGCGACCTGGACATTAACAGCATTAAGGCCTTTTTTGATGCCTTCTGCAAAGCCTCTAGCGCAATTACTTTTTATTCTATGGGCGTAAACCAGTCTTCTGCTGGTGTGGACAAAGCCCAGGCTATTATCAACTGTCACTTAGCTATGGATTTAATTGCCAAAGACGGTTGTGGCCCGTTTTCTATTACTGGCCAACCCAATGCAATGGGGGGCCGCGAAGTGGGTGGTTTAGCTAATATGCTGGCTGCACATATGGACCTTGAAAACCCTGAGCATATCAGCACGGTTAAAACCTATTGGAACGCCCCTGTTATGCCTAAAGGGCAGGGGCTTAAAGCGGTAGACCTATTTAATGCCATTGAAGAAGGTAAGGTAAAATTTGTTTGGATAATGGGGACTAACCCTGTTGTCAGTATGCCGAATCGCGGTCAAGTTGAGCGCGCACTTTCAAAATGTGACATGGTTGTAGTGTCTGATATTGTTGAGTCCAACGATACACTTAACTACGCGCACATTGCCCTTCCTGCCACGGGGTGGTCGGAAAAAGACGGCACAGTGACTAACTCAGAGCGCCGTATTTCACGTCAGCGCGGTATATTGCCTCCACCAGGTAGTGCAAAACACGACTGGCAAATACTTTGCGAAGTGGCGGGTAAAATGGGCTTTGGCGAGGCATTTAGCTTTACCCATCCGTCACAAATATTCGTTGAATACGCTGGGCTAACCGGCTATCAAAATGACGGTAAGCGTCAGTTAGACCTGTCACCTTTACAAGCGTTAAGTGAAGCTCAGTACAATGGGCTATCGCCTTTGCAGTGGCCTTTTCAAACTGTTTTAAAAGCTGAGAATACGGCCAATGCTAATTCTAAATCTAACCCTAGCCTTACCAGTAAACGTCCTTTCGAAGACAAACGGTTTTCAACCCCTAGCGGCAAAGCTAAACTTATTCCTGTAGCTTACAAAGCGCCAATGCAGATTACGTCGAACGCTTACCCTTTTGTTGCGAACAGCGGGCGAGCGCGAGATCAGTGGCATACCATGA
This sequence comes from Alteromonas sp. G4i35, assembly GCF_054960375.1. NCBI lineage: Bacteria > Pseudomonadati > Pseudomonadota > Gammaproteobacteria > Alteromonadales > Alteromonadaceae > Alteromonas > Alteromonas sp. G4i35. The sequence goes on from NZ_JBHNZD010000001.1 coordinate 112,974, forward strand.
CACGCACGGGTAAAGCGGCAAAGTTACTGGCTCATATGCCAAGTGCTAACGTGCATATCAACCCTAAAGACGCTGCTGCAATGGGCGTTGAAAACGGAGATCTTGTTTCTCTTTCAAGTGCAGTATGTAAAGACGCCCCTGTTATCTACCCGGTAAAAATGGATACGGATATGCGTAAAGGGGAAGTTTTCATTCCCATTCACTGGTCAGCGCAATGGGGGTCGCACAGTAAGCTAGGCGCACTTTACGCCAGCGCGGTAGACCCTATTTCAGGGCAACCTGAGTTAAAACACGCGGCGGTTGCTATCGCGCCTGTTACTTTTACTACCTACGGTAAGCTCTTTGTTTCATCATTAAACCAATCAACACTTAATTCAGAATTTAGCCCAAGTTATAAAGACGCGCTAAAGCATGCGTGTGATTACTGGAATACGACACCGCTTGAAAGCACAGAGGCGACTTCATCTGTAAATAACTCGGATGCAGCATTATCAGTATTGAATGTTGCTTCGAACAAAGGTCGTCGAGATTTTACACAAGCGTTGATACCTCTGCTGCCGCAAAACGCGGTGCTATTGCAGTTTCATCATCATACATACTCAGTATGCCTTGCGCTTGTCGATGACGTACTCTGTTTCGCTGCGTTTTTAGGCGATAAGCCGGAAAATACGACAAAAGCCTTGGCAGCACCACACCCAGAAAGTACATGGTCAGTACCTAACGCATGGCTTGCCAGCCTCTTAAATACATCTATTTCGGTAGAGACTCAGCGCAACTTATTGCGAGGCCAAGTCGACGACGTATTTTTAACTGGTGATGTAGTTTGTAGCTGCTTTGAAGTACGAGAAAAGACGATTACAGATGCCATCAACGGCGGTTGTTCTACAGTAGCTAGCCTAGGAGAGCAGTTAAAGTGCGGTACCAACTGCGGCTCGTGCAAGCCCGCCTTGTCTCAGCTGATAGACAAGCATTTAGTCATTGAAACCCAATCTGTATAGGAGCGTTAAATTATGTCAATTGCATCTAGTTGGTCGTTACCGTTTTTGCGCACCTTATTTAAACCGCAGAAACCTTTGTTAAACCTCTTTTATCGCGATGCTATTTCTACCACGGTCACGACCGTGACGACGCGCCAGTGCTCCGATAATCCAAAAGCTCCAGCTAAGCATTCATACTTTGGAAAGTGGTTGAAGTTAGCAAACAAGCAAAATGAAGGTCATAAACAAGGGCAGGTGTTCATCGTCGGTGCTGGCCCTGGCGATGCCGAGTTACTTACGTTAAAAGCGCTTCGTCTGCTGCAGCAAGCCGATGTCGTGCTTTTCGATGCTTTAGTTAGTGAAGATATTCTTGCGCTAATTCCCTCTAAAGTGGTGAAAGAGTATGTAGGGAAGCGCTGCAAAAAGCACAGCTTTACTCAGGATGCTATTTGCAAACGCGTCGTTGAATTGGCAAGTGAAGGGCATACTGTCGTGCGGTTAAAAGGTGGTGATCCAGCCCTATTTGCAAGAACTTGCGAAGAAACCGATGCGCTAACAAAAGCCCACATCCCTTTTGCTATTGTTCCTGGTATTACGGCGGCATCGGGCGTGTCTGCCTATACGGGGATCCCTTTAACCGACAGGCGTTGTGCTCAGTCGGTGAGTTTTATGACCGCACATTTTAAGGACGTGGATCAATGGCCAGAAATGGCACCCATGGCGCAAAATGTATTGAAGCAAACCATGGTGGTTTATATGGGGCTAAGCCGGCTTGAAGGTCTATGCAAAGGCTTGGTTCATCACAACGTGCCAAGCACATGGCCAGTAGCGGCAATTGAAAATGCCACTTCGCCTGAACAGCGCGTGATTACTGGCGTGCTTGCCGATATTCATAGCAAGGTAGAAGCAGCAAATTTAACGGGGCCCACGTTACTTATATTTGGAAAGGTGGTAGAGTCTCGTCAACAGGTAAATACTCTTCTACTACATTCATCCAAGTATGCAGCAACCATTTAGTGAATACATAAAAATTATTGGCAAGGGCCAGAAAGGGGGGCGTAGCCTTACCCGTGATGAGGCCTACCATGCCATGAAAATGGTATTGGCCAATGAAGTGACAGGCGATCAACGCGGCGCATTTCTTATGTTACTGCGTACCCGTGAAGAAACACCAGAAGAAGTTATTGGCTTTGTCGATGCATGCAGAGAGCTGATAGAGCCAGAAGTTAAAACTCTCACCCCCACGTTAGATATTGGCTGCTACGCGGGAAAGCGTCGCCAGTTACCGTGGTACTTATTGGCCGTAGCGGTACTAGCCAACAATGGTTACTCGGTCATGCTTCACGGTGCTCATGAACCGGGTTCGGGGCGCCTTTATGCAAGTATAGCGTTACCTCAATTGGGCCTACCTGAAGTTAGCAGTATTGCAGACGCCAAACAGCAGTTAACGGATAAAGGGGTGACTTACCTTGATTTGTCTTATTTGCTGCCTGCGCTCGACACAATTATTAAGCTTCGTGAAGTGTTTGGTCTGCGCTCATGCGCAAACACCCTCGCAAGGTTGTTGAACCCTACTGCCGCACAATATTGTGTACAAGGTGTTTATCATATGCATCTTGACCACAAACACTGCCGCGTTAATGAAAATTATCCATCTATAGATGCGCTTTGCTTTCGTGGTGATGGCGGAGATCCTGAAGTTAATGGTGAACGGGAAACTGAGCTATTTATTACCCGAAATGGTGAGACCGAAGAAGTAATAATGCCGGTGGTTGCTGACAAATGGGCGCTTAAAGATAAAGACATGAACGTTAACGACATGCTTAATGTCTGGGCGGGTAACGCGAATAGCCTTTACGGTGAACAAGCCATCTTAAGCACACTTGCCAGCTATTTGGTACTGCTACAAAAGTGTGATGTTGCAGATGCCCTGTCCCAGGCAAGGCAGCTTTGGGCACAGCGCGATAAAAGCGCAACGCCGTTTTAATCGTTTGGTGCAATAACCGTTTAACTCCGTCAAAGATCACACGTCTCTTGTATTGGTCAGATAGCCCGTGTTAGCTGTCTAATAAATAGAAGCTTAACTGCGGGGCGCGTAAAACCCTCTTGATAGAGGAAAAATAGTCAATCGTCGCATTGACTTAATCATTGCTATACTTGTTAATAGTATTAACAAGTTTTCCTTAAGTGGTGTTATGCGAATCACCCAATGGCTTGTATTTTTAGCTAGCCTGTCGCTCTTATTTCGAGCAGGTTACGCTGTATCTGAAAATCGAGAACAGGTTACAACCTCTAGGGTAACTTTCGTTCTAACCGCAGATATGCCTAATATAAGTGATTCCCGCACAGGGCGTTAAGCAAATCTACAGACCCTCGTAAAACAGCAGCGGCAAAATAGTGATACCGTGTTTTTCATTTTCGGCGGCGGTTCAATTGGACCGAGCGCGCTATCCTCGTTTGACCGTGGCTCCCACATTATTGATATTCTCAATTCCCTTGAGCCAGATGTGATGGGGGTCACAAAAAGAGAATTTAGTTTCTATGAAGATGAACTGTCTCTTCGTTCTTATGAGGCTGCCTTTCCATTGGTCGCCAGCAACGTGATAGATAACCGGATGGGGCGCTCCCCTGACGGCCTGCACACTTCTGTGAGTGTAGAAAAAAGAAGAATTAACTCTTGGTGTTATATCAGTTCTACATGAGAGAGTGATAGAAGAGTACCAATTATCTGATACTGTTATAACGCCTCCTCAAAAGGCCATCATGGAGGAGTCTTAAAGATTGCGACAGCAAGGCGCAGATATTATTTTGCTGCACTATTCCTACCCGTTCCCTTTTATTAATACCATGCTGAACAAACGTATTATTCTGCGTTTAATTGCTTTAACCAACTTGGTTGAAAAAAATAGTGAAGAAGTAGCAAGCTTTGAAGGCAGTGACGAGATATCTCGCCTGGCTAAAACCTTCGCACTGTATTTTGAGAGAGTAAAGAGCCAAGAAACCGAATTGATTCGTTTGTCACTTAGCGATCCCCTTACTAATATTCCAAATCGACGGGCGTTCAAAATGGAAATGGAAAAAGCGATAGCCATGTCAAAACGGTATGACTGGCCGTTGACGGTAGTTATCTTGGATGTCGATAGTTTCAAACTTTACAATGACAACTATGGTCACCCTAAAGGGGATGAATGCCTGAAAAACGTCGCTATTGGGCTTAATGAAGTCATTACCCGTAACACTGATTTTTGTGCTCGATACGGTGGTGAGGAGTTCGTAGCGATTTTGCCCAATACCGATGAGAAAGGCGCGAAGGTGAAAGCTGAAGAGATTCGAGATGCGATAGAATCATTAGGGATAGAGCACAGCAAGAGCACAGTTTCACCCGTAATTACCGCAAGTTTGGGCGTTGCAACGGTCAATTTCGTTAATCACCACAACTGGACGTTAACTTCGATCCTGAATACCGCTGATAAAGCTTTGTACGGCGCCAAAACGGGCGGCCGGAATCGCTGCGTGTTTTCATCGCTGCCTTGAGTATTTTTGTATAGCAAAAAGAAGCGCGTTTATGCCAATCCCCAAACTGGGCTATCTTTAATCTTTATTGAACAAAAAAACTTCAGTTTTATTTGTGTGAAACATCAATAAACTTCATTTCCTCTGCTATCTTTAATCAAAACCAATAAAAACTAGCTTATCGTTTCAGACAACTAACCGTATTTCAGTGTGATACGCCAGTGCCTATTTTGTCAGGGGGGCTTCGTTATGAGCTAAGTCGGCTGATAAATAATGCGTGAAACGAAGTTAATTAGGAGCGCAGGATGTTTTTCAAAAATAAAGAGTTGATAGCCGAAAACCAACGTTTGGAAAAGGAACTGGCGGCATATCAAACGGTTAAGGAAGAGCTTCGTGAAGAAATGTTGTACATTGAGTTGAATGCAGACGGACGTATACATGCAATTAATGATCTATGTACTCAAGCAACAGGATTTAAGATTTCAGAGCTAGAAGGGAAGTCCCTTGAAAGCCTAATGGACCCGAAATCGCTTAAGAAATCGGACGTTCAAGATATGCTAGGCGCTGTTAAAAATCATCGTCATTGGCATGGCGCAGTTAGCTTCAATAATGCAAAAGGCCATGAGATTTGGGTAAGAGGCATCGTACAGCCCATCGACGACGCTTATGGAAACGTAAAATGCATTGCTTTCTATATGGCTGAGCAAACCCGCAATATTTCCTATAGCAACGAACTTAGAGACATGCTTGCCGGACTTAATCGCTCTTCCGCAGTCATAGAGTTCAATCTAGATGGGAGCATAATTAAAGCCAATGAAAACTTTTTGAAAGCAATGGGCTATAAGTTGGAGCAAATAGTTGGAAAGCATCATAGGATCTTTTGCACGGAACAAGAAGCGAACTCTGAAGAGTACAAGCAGTTTTGGCGTGGACTAGCGCAAGGACAATTAGAGTCGGGGCGTTATAAGCGTATCGACAGTCGAGGGAACGAAGTTTGGCTTGAAGCGTCGTATAACCCCATACGAAATGAGGATGGCAACCTTTATAAAGTGGTTAAGTTTGCAACCGTAATCACTGAGCAAATGAAGCGGGAGTTCGCCATTTCCGAAGCCGCCAACGTTGCATTCAACATTTCGCAAGAAACTGGAGAGCAAGCTCGTAAGGGAAATCAAGTGCTCGATTCTACGGTTAAGGCGATGAACGAATTAACGAAACAGATGGGCAATGCGAGTGAAGGTATAAAGGACCTAGATGAGCAATCCCAAAAAGTTGCGGACTTGGTTAAAAGTATTAGCGGAATTGCCGATCAAACTAATTTATTGGCGCTTAACGCTGCTATTGAAGCTGCACGTGCAGGCGATCAAGGGCGTGGTTTCGCGGTGGTTGCCGATGAAGTCAGGCAGCTAGCGTCGCGAACCAGTAGCGCAACTGAAGAAATCGTAAACGTCGTCGTAGAAAACAGAAAGTTAACAGAAAATGCAGTTCAGTTAATTGAAGCGGGTCAGGAAAAAGCGCGCGAAGCCTTAGAGTATTCAACGCAGTCAGGCAAAGCAATGAGCGAAATCCAAAGCGGTGCCAATGAAGTGGTAAACGCTATCGGGCAATTTACTAAACGCCTCTAGAAAATTAGCGACACAATCAGACGGCTTTAGTCATTGGCCATATTTGTTCAACCTTGGTATCTGCTTTCGCGCACCAAGGTTGAACACCCCCCCTGTTTTGGTGCACCAAAACGAATTCATTCTCACTTTTCTCTTACCTCAATAGTGTAAATGTTCATAAATTTTAATGGCTTACATTTCTGGCACGATGGGTGCTAATTAATCCGTGCAACAGCAACGTTGCTGTACAAAGCAACGGGTGCAAACACAAATGCGATGGCAGAGTGGAGTGCACAACACTTACCATAGGGTAAACAAATAGGATTCAGCGGAGAACGGTAAGGAAGCATCATCATCTCCGGCATTTATGGCAAGTGCATAATAATAAAAAATAAAGATGGTTTTATAAGCTAAAGCTTTTAATAAACCTCCCTTAAAGATGAGGTGTGTGAGCGGGAATTCCTGACTTACCATTAACAACTTGATGCGTTTGTAAGAACTCCGATATTACAAACACGGCAACGAAGCCCACCATGCTCGACGGTTAAACGTCGTACGCTGGTGGGTTTTTTTTTGGCTACGAGGAACACGTATGACTGGGTTAAAGACAACATCACTGCTAAAACGCTTTCGAACGGCGAGTGCTGGAGTATGTGCAGCACTTGCCGTCTCTGTAGCAAGTTTTTCTGCGAGTGTGGCAGCACAAGCGCCAGCGGTAGGCTGGCCTGAGAAGGAAGAACTTAAGTTTGGTTTTATCAAGCTCACTGATATGGCACCGCTTGCTGTGGCGTACGAAAAAGGCTTTTTTGAAGATGAGGGCCTCTACGTTACATTGGAAGCGCAAGCTAACTGGAAAGTGCTGCTTGATCGCGTAATCGACGGCCAATTAGATGGCGCTCATATGCTGGCTGGCCAGCCCCTTGGTGCAACCATTGGCTTCGGCACGGAATCGCATGTGGTAACAGCGTTCAGTATGGATCTCAATGGTAATGGAATTACCGTTTCTAATGAAATTTGGGACAAAATGAAGGCCCATATTCCACAGGAAAATGGCAAGCCAGTTCATCCTATTAAAGCTGATTATTTAAAGCCAGTGGTTGATGAATACCGCAATGCTGGAAAGCCGTTCAACATGGGAATGGTATTTCCAGTTTCTACACACAACTACGAGTTACGCTATTGGCTTGCAGCAGGTGGAATTCACCCTGGATATTATGCGCCGCATAAAGGTGATACTGCGGGCCAAATAGACGCTCAGGCACTGCTGTCAGTCACCCCCCCACCGCAAATGCCAGCGACGATGGAAGCCGGCACCATCTATGGCTACTGCGTAGGCGAGCCATGGAATCAACAGGCTGTGTTTAAAGGTATTGGTGTACCTGTGATCACCGACTACGAAATTTGGAAAAATAACCCTGAAAAAGTGTTCGGCGTAAGCCAAGGCTGGGCTGACAAATACCCAAATACGCACATTCGCGTGGTTAAAGCCCTCATTCGTGCGGCAATGTGGCTGGATGAGAATGACAATGCTAACCGCCCTGAAGCGGTAAAGATTCTTGCCAAGAGTAACTACGTAGGTGCGGATGAAAACGTACTGGCTAACAGCATGACAGGTACTTTCGAATACGAGAAAGGTGACAAGCGCGACGTACCCGACTTTAATGTGTTCTTCCGCTACAACGCTACCTACCCCTATTACAGCGACGCTATCTGGTATCTCACACAAATGCGCCGCTGGGGCCAGATTTCAGAAGCAAAGTCTGACGATTGGTATAAAGAAACAGCTAAAAAAGTCTACAAACCTGAGGTTTATGCTCAGGCAGCTAAAGCACTAATTGCCGAAGGTAAAGCTAAAGCGTCTGATTTCCCTGAGTTTGGAACGGAAACAGGCTACAAACCGCCTCAGAGCGAATTCATTGATGGCGTGACGTTTGATGGAAGCAAGCCTAACGCTTATTTAGAGCAATTTAAGATAGGACTTAAGGGCGACACTGTACTGTAAGTGTCAGGTTCAATGGCCCCGACTTCAGTTCTAACTAGGGCGGGGCATAAACCGCGCAATAGCGCACATCATGTGTCAGGAGCAAGCAATGAGCAAGATGACAACCATTCTTCGCCTTCCATCGTCGCCGTCAAACGCCAACTCTTTGTTGAGCCGTTTATATCAATCCACGCCTGCGTTGCTGTTGCCTGTTATCGGCTTGCTAATGTTCTTGGCGATTTGGAATGGTGTTGCAAAAAGTATCGACACGTCGCTGGGGCAGTTCCCAGGGCCAGCACAAGTTTTTGAGCAGGCCGGTGCGTTAATTGACGAGCATATTGCACAGCGTGAAAAGGCGGATGCATTCTATCAACGTCAAGAAGCAAGAAATGCAGCGCGTGTAGCGCAAGACCCCACTTATCAGCCAAAAATCAGAGAGTTCACCGGTGCGCCCACCTTCTTTGACCAAATTTGGACAAGCCTTTACACCGTCATGGTGGGGTTCCTTATTGCATCGGTTATAGCGGTTCCTGTGGGAATATTATGTGGTTTAAGTAAATCTGCCTACACTGCAATAAATCCGCTCATCCAGTTGTTCAAGCCAGTTTCACCACTAGCGTGGCTGCCGCTGGTGACTATGGTAGTAAGTGCCCTTTATGTCAGCGATGACCCAGCGTTTTCTAAATCATTTGTCACCTCGGCCTTTACGGTTTCGCTTTGTTGTTTATGGCCAACTCTTATTAACACCGCTGTAGGCGTTTCTAATATTGATAAAGACCTAATCAACGTAAGTAAAGTATTGCGTCTTACGCCCTTTGCTCATCTCACCAAAATAGTACTTCCATCTTCTATTCCCATGATTTTTACGGGACTTAGATTGTCGCTGGGTATTGGCTGGATGGTACTGATTGCAGCAGAAATGCTTGCCCAAAACCCGGGTCTAGGAAAGTTTGTGTGGGATGAATTTCAAAACGGTAGTTCGGAGTCGCTAGCGAGGATCATGGTCGCAGTGCTCACTATTGGCGCTATTGGCTTTGTACTAGACCGCTTAATGTTATCAATTCAGCGCGCTGTAAGCTGGGACAAGTCGAGCGTACTACGCTAATTTTGAGGAGAATTTTATGCACACTAAACACTTAGAGTTAGAGCAGGTGGGTATCGACTTCCCCACACCGAAGGGGCCATTTACTGCGCTTCAAGATGTGAATCTTAAAATCAGTAAAGGTGAATTTGTGTCGTTAATTGGCCATTCGGGCTGCGGTAAATCAACGGTGTTGAATATCGTCGCAGGTCTACATCAAGCTACTACCGGCGGCGTAATTTTAGATGGCGCAGAAGTGAAGCAGCCTGGACCTGAGCGCGCAGTAGTCTTTCAAAACCACTCTTTATTACCTTGGCTTACGGTATACAAAAATGTTGAACTGGCCGTGAAATCCACCATGCGGGGCAAGAGTAAAACCGAGATGCGTGACTGGATCATGCACAACCTAGAGCTTGTGCACATGACCCACGCCCTTGATAAATTACCCAGTGAAATATCAGGTGGTATGAAACAGCGAGTAGGCATTGCGCGCGCATTGGCAATGGAACCAAAAGTGCTGCTAATGGACGAACCGTTCGGTGCGCTAGACGCCCTGACTCGCGCTCACCTTCAAGACTCGCTCATGGAAATTCACGCTGACTTGGGCAACACGGTTATTATGATTACCCACGATGTGGATGAGGCGGTATTGCTATCTGACCGCATTGTTATGATGAATAACGGCCCAGCGGCCACCATTGGCGAAATTCTAGATATTGAGTTGCCGCGTCCACGAGATAGATTAGCTCTTGCAGATAACAAGCAGTACAACCACTACAGACATGAAGTCTTAACCTTTCTTTACGACAAACAAAAGAAGGTTGAAACCGTTTCGTCACGCGCAAACCAAGCGCCAACTACTAACAAACAATCGCAACAACAAGCAAAACCCAGCGGGGTGTCATCTGAAAAAAAAGACGCTAAGAAATCAGATGCCGCCTAGCTTTATCGGCACCTGACTAGGGCGGAAGCCTTTTCCGCCACCAACCAAAACCAGTACTTTTCAACCGGCATTCTAATGCTGGCTGGGTAAGTGTTGACTAATAAAAACCAATACCGATAGGGAATACACATGAACACGTTACAAAACTTTGGCATCAAGATGCTGGCGGCTTCTGTTATGACAGTACTAGGCGGCAGCGTAATGGCTGCCGATATTCACGCCGCCCTTAGTGATTCAAAAGCATGGGCGGACCTGAATTTACGCTACGAATCTGTTGATCAAGACAATGCATTAGAAGATGCAAGTGCACTGACGTTGCGCACCCGTTTAGGATTTAGCTCGGGTAGTGTTAATGGCTTCTCGTTTACCGCCGAGGTTGAAGATAGCCGCATTGTATTGGGGCAAGATGAGTTTACCGTAGGGCCAACGGGCTTTAACGTGGGTGAGTACTCGGTCATTGCCGACCCTGAAACTACCGAAGTTGACCAAGCTTTTATTCAATATAAGACGGATAATTTTACCGCCAGAGTAGGACGCCAAGTAATTACACTTGATGACCATCGATTTGTAGGCCACGTTGGCTGGCGACAAGACCGCCAGACCTTCGATGCAGTAAGCGCAAAATATGCGGCGACCGACAATCTAGCGCTATTTTATAGCTATCTGTACAAACGCAACCGTATTTTCGCAGAAGCGGCAGATTTAGATTCTAAAGATCATATTCTTCATGCCACCTATACATCTAAAATCGGCAAATTTGTGGCTTATGCATACCTATTAGAGGTGGACAACGACACGGATAACGCGTTGGACACGTATGGCGTGAGCTACGATGGAAAGATGAAAGGTGAGAGCGTGAGTTGGGCTTACGGTGGTGAGTTTGCCACGCAATCAAGCGAAGCTGGCGCGGGCGAAACGGCCACCGACTTTGACGCCTCTTATTTAAATGCGTATGTCGCAGCCACGTTTTCTGGCGTGACGGCTAAGGTCGATTACGAAATACTAGGTTCTGACGATGGGTTGTACGGGTTTGCAACGCCGCTAGCTACGCTACACAAATTCAACGGTTGGACTGATCAGTTCTTGGGCACGCCAGCACAGGGCTTAAAAGATCTTAAGTTATCTCTATCAGGTGGGCTAGCCGGTGGTAAATGGCTTTTGGCTTACCACGATTTCAGCGCTGACGACAGCAGTAACGGTGCTGACGACTTAGGCAGCGAAATTAATGTACAGTATACGAAGAAGTTTGCAGGTAAGTACAATTTTGGCATTAAGTACGGTACTTACGATGCGGGAGATATAAAGGTGGATACCAATCGCTTCTGGATGTGGATTGGTACACGCTTCTAATTACAACGTCCTATTACACCGTTGTGGTGTGATAGATACCTTAGGTCTGGCTGAGTCGTTATTGACTTAGCCAGCCTTTTTCAACAGCCACATCAAGCTGCTGCATAACGTAGTCCCACAGCGCCGGTGCGCAAGACTTTAAGTGGGCATTACGCTTTTCAATTTTCTCTCTTGCAATACCGTGGCGTTTCCAGCTTCCCCCGTTGTCCTTCATATTTTGAAAAACGGGAAGTACGCGGTCCATTGATTTGGCAAATTCCGCATCAGCGGTTTCTGCAGCTTCAAATTCAAGCCATAGCTCGAGCATTTCATTATCAAGTGGACTCGGCAATAAACCAAAAATGCGCTTTGCAGCGGCTACTTCTTTTTCGGCTTGTGCGTCATGGTCGTTTGGATGATTGAAAGCAAACATATCGCCTGCATCGATCTCCACAATATCGTGAATAAGGATCATGCGAATGACGCGTGTCACATCGATGGGTTTTACCGCGTACTCGCTTAACATATTGGCCATTAGCGCAACATGCCAGCTGTGCTCTGCGGAGTTTTCTTGTCGATAGTTATCACAGGGAAGGGTGATTTGACGTTTTACCGCTTTTAGTTGGTCAAGTTCACAAATAAAGTCAGCGAACTCGCTTACAGCATACATTGGGGATTCTCCAAGGCGTAAAAATGGGCGCCTGAGCGCCCATTTAATTATTCAAAGTATAATGAGTGGCTAAATTATTAACCAAATTATTTCTGTTCAGATAACCACACGATTAGATCTGCGATATCGTCAAAGGTCATGTCAGCGGTAAATGTAGGTTGATATTTACCGTTGATGATGAAGCTTGGCACACCAGTTAAGTGCTCACGATACTCATCAATTTGCTGTTGATTCTTACGTACCATGCTATTTACGCCAAAGCTTTTAGCCATTTTATCAAACTCTTCACCGTCTACACCGTTCACAACGAAGATATTGCGAAGGTCTTTCAAACCGGTGATAGATGCACGTTGCTTGTGGATATAGTTAAAGATTGCTGCATTCATTGCGTCTTCTTGCTTCATCGCGCGAGCAATTAGCATGGCTTTAGTCGCATCGTCCTGAACTTCAGGTCCAGTGAAGCGCATAAAGTTAACGTGTACTTTATTGAATTTAGTACCGTCGCTTTTCTTTTCTTTAATTTGTGCAACGATTGGCTCGAACTGGAAGCAGTGAGGGCACCAAAATGAGAAATATTCTGTAATTACTGGCTTATCTGTAGCTTCTTTATCAAGCACAGTATAGTGAGTACCTTCTTTCCATTTGGACGCCGGCTCTTGAGCGCAGGCTGTTAGTGGCAAAAGCATTGCCATGACAAACATTACTGCAAACTTTTTCATGGAATATAATCCTATGTTCAAAAAACTATTATCGATAATGAGATTATCACAGGCTTGTTCGCTTAACTAGGACCTGTTCTACTTCAATGCCTTACTACGCGATAAGCTCACTAAAAAACACGATTCAATGGCAAGGTAACCCATCGTGTAAATGCAGTACTGTAAATACGGCATGATGAACAGAATCTGAATCAACAAACCCTAACAGAAGCCTAACAAAAAGGGCTATACCCATGTATAGCCCTTCATTGTTTGTTGATTGCACGTTGAGTTTTGCCTTTAAGCAACGCTCAACAGAAGGTTCATTAATGTTACATCACTTACATGCTGTAGTTAACAAGAAGCAGAGCTCGGCGCTCTTGACCAGCATAACCCACGATGTCTTCGTAATCGGTATCAAACACATTGTCGACTTTCAACGAAACCTGCCACTGCTTATCTATCTGATAGCCCAAATTAACGGTTGCAAGCGTATAGGCTGATAGCGCCAATGTCTGAGACGGTTCAGGGTAAGGAGAGAAGAAGGTGTCGTAATGGCTTCCTGTGTAAGCTAGCTTGGTATAGAAGCTGAACTTCTGGGTTCCAAAGTCAGTGTTATAGGTTAATGACCCTTGGTGTCGGGCACGACGCAGTTCAGTGGTGGTTATACCATTGTCGGTTTGTTCCGCATCAAGATAACTATACGCTGCGGTAAAATCGCCGTAGCCACTGTCCCAGCTAAGCTCCACATCAATACCTTCTCGAGAGCTGTCGCCATCAATATTGTCTGCGCTATACGCGCCCAAATCTGACACATAAACAAAGCCATTGATTTCGTCTTCAAGGTCGGTTGTGTAGGCACTGATTTGTGCTGACAGTGACTTCCAGTTTGCTTTAACGCCTACTTCCCACTCTTCACTGGTTTCAGGCTCTAAGTTTGGATTACCGATGAAGCTTGCAGGGAAGTAGCCAAAGCGCTCGGTGAAGGTGGGTGTTTTAACGGCTTTGCCATAGCTGGTAAAAACTGCGTAGTAATCGTTAAGCTGCCAAGTAAGGCCGCCGCGATAACTAACGGCATTGTCAAACTCACTGTTATTGTCGAATCGTGCGCTTAGTGTTGCGGTTAGTGATTCGGTTAACTGTCCGTTTGTTTCGGCAAATACACTATAAGTGTTGTCGTGCTGTTTCTGGTTCGGATCGCCAAACGCAATTGGACCACGTTGGTTAAAAAGGCGTTGGAGATATTCAACACCACCAGCGAAATCCCAGTTGTCGATAGTGTAGAAAGCTGTCCAGTTTAACTCTATACGTTCACCGGTAGTGCCACCTGTATCTGCACCAGACTCTGTGTTGTCGCTTTCGTCTTTACGATAATGCGCACTTAGCGCAGCGCGATAACCGGTATTTTCTGGGGCAAACTCCCATCTTAATTTAGCACTAAGTTGTGAGCCATCCGTCACGTTGTTTGAATCAGCGGGGAGGCCTGTCGTAACAAAGTCAGTGCCGTCGTAGTCATTCTCGTATTGAACCGTGCGAAGGTTAGCAATTAACGTATGTTCAGACGTTGCAGCATAATTAATATTAATGCCAGCGGTCATGTTGTCGTAGCCATCATCTTCGTTACCTACACGAGATACGTTGTCGCCGTCGGTGCGAATGTAGCTGGCGTATGCTGAAACACCCACGTTATCGCTTTGCGAACGCGCGTTCATGCTGCCCTGTAGCGTACCTTGTGTGCCAACGCCTGCAGAGAAGTCTACGTGTGATGCATTATCGGTAAACTGACCAGATTTGGTGGTAATGCTTAATACACCACCGATAGCACCACTGCCCCATCTAGCGCTTTGCGGGCCACGCAAAAGTTCAATGCGCACCACGTTGGCGCTAGTTAGATGAGCAAGGTCAACAAGGCTTCCTTGACCTACATCGTTGGCGACAACGCCATCAATTAAAACAAGCAGGTGGTTTGTTTCACCGCCGCGCACGCGCAGCTCTGTTAAGCCACCAGGGCTGCCTGACTGAGACAAGCTTACGCCAGGTAAGCCGCGAATTAAATCGGTAAGTTGAAGTGCGCCCGAAGCTTTAATGTCGCTTTCAGTTAGCACCGATACTGAGCCAGGAAGTTTAGTTAACGAAATAGGCAAACGCGTGCCTGTTACCGTTAAAGTTTCAATGTCTTGGTCAGAGTTTTGGGCAAAGGTAGCTGTGCTTATGCACGAGATAACTGCAGCGCTTAGGGCTGCTTTAGTAAAATGTGTACGCATGGTTTTTATGTTGTCTTTGATGCGCTCCACCCGAGCACATGATTAGGGAAAGTGTACGTTTTTTGCTTATTTTCGAATGTGAGTAAGCAAACGACACCATGAAGTACAGGCCGGTATCCGGGCTTACTCACCACTACCAAGTATGTAATGGCTCTTTTGCCTTCCCATCTATTGGTGTTTAGTTACGCAGGAGCGCGCATAAACGTATAAAAGACAGTGGCGTATGAAAAGAAAACGACAATGCGTTGAGTTTACCGTTGCGGGGGCAGCATCAGCTTTTCACTGATTTCCCGTTTAACCCTTGTCACCGTAGTTAATATGGCGTTAGACAAGAGCACCTACACGCCATCGATTATATCGAAGTTAAAAAGTGATAGCGAATACGGTTTCTTATACCTTACGCTTTTTCGTAGTTACTATATGGTTATCGAAATCGGTCATCGATGCCGATTGTGGAAAAAGCGTAAGGTTTTAGGTGTAGAGGTCGACTCAATAGCCCAATTTCAGTGGAGGCTCTTGAAGTGCAGACAGTTGCTCTTTTAAGGCAAGAATTTGACCTTCCCAGTATTTGTCTTCAGCAAACCAGGGGAATGCACGTGGAAAAGCAGGGTCTTCCCAACGGCGGGAAAGCCACGCCATATAGTGCACCATTCTCATTGCGCGAAGGGGTTCAATAAGCGGCAGTTGTGCAGTATCAAACGAGTGAAACTCCTCGTAAGCTTCAACCAGAGTATCGAGCTGTAATAGCTGTTGCTGACGGTCACCGCTTAACATCATCCACAAATCTTGAATAGCGGGCCCCATGCGGCAATCATCAAGATCAACGAAGGTCGGACCGTCGCGCCATAGTATATTGCCTGGGTGGCAGTCGCCGTGAAGTCGAATACTCGATGTTGGCTTGTAAGCTTTTTGGGTGGCTTCAATCACAGGATTAAGTATGGCGAAAAAAGCTGTTTTTAAATGCTCTGGCAATAGTGTGCTTTGAGCAAGAACTTGCTTTGGCTCGTTGAGATAACTTTCAATATCAATCGAAGGGCGGTGCGTAAAACCTTTCGCTGATGCAACGCGATGAATACGGCCAATAAAGCGTCCCATCCATTCAAGTTGATCAAGGTTGTCATTTTCGAATTGTCTGCCGCCGACCGACGGGAACAACGCAAATCGGTAGTCAGTCTCAGCTACGGTGTGATGGTGCAGCGTGTTACCGTTTATGACCATAGGGGCAGCCAACGGGATTTCGTTTTCAATTAGCTCGGCGGCAAATTCATGTTCCTCAAGAATTTGAGCATCTGTCCATCGCCCAGGACGATAGAATTTTGCCACATAGCGTTGACCGTCTTCAGCCAAAAATTGGTAAACGCGGTTTTCATAGCTATTCAAGGCAAGTAGACCGCTTTGAAGAAAAATGCCCTGGCTTTCCAGGGCATCTAATATGGTGTCTGGACTAAGCCCAGAGAAAGAAAAATCTGTCATCGATAAAGGAACTTGGTTGGTTCATCAACAGTAACCGTTTCTCCATCAATAGTGGTCGTTACGCTGATAAAAATATCGGTAACCGTATCTTCCAGATTATAGGCGTCGGTTGCAACCGAAATTGGTGTGCTGTATACCGCACCGCCTTCAACCGTCACTGTTTGTTCACCAATGTACTTGTAGTCAGGCAGACCTTTTACAGCAATTGTGTAGGTTTGTGCTTGCTGTGTTTTGTTAAGCACTTTTATCGTATAAACGTTCTCAATTAGGCCTTCGTTGGTTTCACGATACAGTGAGTTTCTATCGCGAATAATGTCTACTTCAGTGGGGCTGCGCATCCAAATATTGGCAAACAGTAAGCCAATCATGACCACTAAAACCACAAAGTAACCAATTAATTTTGGACGTAAAATGTGAGTCTTACCGCCAGCAAGTTCTTCTTCCGAAGTAAAGCTTATCAGGCCTTTAGGGTAACCCATCTTATCCATAACGCCGTTACAAGCATCAACACAGGCACCGCAGTTTATACATTCGTATTGTAAGCCGTTTCGAATGTCAATTCCGGTTGGGCATACCTGAACACATAAATTACAGTCGATGCAGTCGCCCAATCCCTTTTCCTGCACTTGTTCGTGACTGAGTTTACGCGGGCGTGGGCCGCGTTGTTCACCACGTTTTGCATCGTACGATACAGTAAAGGTGTCTTTGTCGAACATGGCAGACTGAAAGCGAGCATAGGGACAAATGTGCGTACACATGATTTCACGCATGTAGCCAGCGTTTCCGTAGGTACATACGGCAAAGAAAATCACAGAAAATCCTGCCCAGAAGCTGGTGTCGAATGTCACGAAATCAATAAACAGGGCATCAATGGGTGTGAAGTAACCAACAAAGGTTAAAGCGGTGAGCAGTGCTACCAATACCCACGCAGTGTGTTTAGCGGTCTTTCGCAGGAATTTATCTGCATCCATTTTACGTGCGTCTAGCGCTATACGTTTATTTCTGGGGCCTTCGAATTTCTCTTCGAACCACGTATAAATGTATACCCACGTTGTTTGAGGGCACATAAAGCCACACCACACACGACCTGCGAAAGTGGTGACAAAGAACAAAGCAAAGGCAGATACAATAAATATGTAAGCCAGCAGCGTAAGATCTTGAGGCCACAATGTCAGTGAGAAAATGGTGAATCGCTGTTCACCAATATCGAGTAACACCGCCTGATGGCCGTTGTACTGAATCCATGGAATGATGGCAAAGAGGCCCAAAAAGAAAAGGCCAAACATTCGCCTGAACGTCTCTAGAGGACCTTGCACAGCTCTCACATAAATACGGCTACGAGAGTCGTAGCGCTTACCCTCAGGACTGCCTTTGGGTTTATGTACTTTTACCGGCGTAACGGTCTTAACCGGTATTTGTTCATTCATAGCTTAACCTTATGTGACATTTCAAACTGCCTGTGCAGTATAACTGCGTTCAAAACGTCATATTTAATGTAGATCAATAATGCGGCGTATGGTGTATCTTTTTAAAGTTTCAGTCAATACTGAAACTTCAGAACATTAATTGTTTTTTGCTTTTTCCCCTTTATTTTAAGCAAGTCTGTAAATAGTTAAATACAGATACATGAATAACGAGGATTAGTATGACGGACACTTACTATTCGACGTTCAACAACGGTGATTAAGCTTTATCTACTATACATGAGTATAGTTTGCTGTATTTACAGATAAACTGAAATCACACTACTATCATCGATAATAATGTGGTCAATTGCCGTTTAAATCGTGTACAGTGAGCATTGTGAAAATGTAGATTGGCAACGGTAGTTGAGCACGTGCGGTAAAAGCGCTTAAACACTTGGCGCTATCTGTTGTAAACGTCTGTCGAAGTTAGCTGAGAAGTCATGTTAAGGTTTTTTATCATCGCTGCTGAAATTATTGTTCTGGTAATTGTGTTGCGATCTCCCTTTGTTCAGTATCTCTTTGAAGATATCCAAAACTCTGTGTCGGAATGGCTAGTTTCAATTGCAACCTTGCCCGAACGAGAAGAACTGAGTAGTTTACAAGACACAATTAATATTCAATTAAGCCCTTTAAAGCCTTACCAGCAGGCGTATGTTCAGCAAATCACCGCTGACAGTGCAAGCGTTAAACGTTTTTATCACACCTATTGTGAAAAGGACGATATAAACCCGAACTTTACGGGAACTAAACGCGCTCAACTATGCCTAATCATTAAGCAGTCGCCAGTTATGCAAATAGCAAGGCGAGACTAACCGATTCTATCTGATTAGGTTAAAGCTAAACGGTCGGTATTTGCCATACGCAATAGCGTTCCAATGTCTCGCAAAATCCACTGTTAAAACGGCTGTATTTAGGAGCATAAAAGTGAATAAATTACGTACTTTTTCTTGTTTAGGTTGTGCCACTGCGGTAGGACTTCTTGCTGTTTTCGCTCCCACCCACGCGGCAGAGGTAAAGATTACTTGGGAAGAACCTGAAACGTATAGCGATGTTAAGCCAACTAATGAGTCTCGCAAACGCTTTCGCGAACGTACATTAGAAGATCTGGAACAGCACATTGTCGAGTTAGCCAGTGATTTACCTGAATCACAAGTGCTTTCAATGACCGTAACTAATGTGGATTTGGCAGGGCAGGTATGGCCTAGTCAGTTTGTCGGGTTCGGATCAGGTGGTGGAAGTGATGTCCGCATTATCAAGCGCATCGATATTCCTCGAATGACGTTTAGTTACTCTTTGACCAACGCTGATGGACAAGTCATTTTAAGTGGCGAAGATGTAAAACTTAAAGATATGGACTTTATGGATTCGACAATTCGCCGCAACAGAACTGAGTCGCTGACTTATGAAAAGGCGATGTTGAACGATTGGTTTGCTGATACGTTTTCGGCGCAGGTAGCGGTGAACAATTAATGCCATTGTTCATGAAATACTAATAAAAAAGGTCACGTGTAGTGACCTTTTTTGTTTTAGCCCCACTGCTGTGGGCTGTGACGATGAATTACTTACAAGTAATCGAACTCGTTGCCTGATATAGCAAGGGTGCTTTCAGGGCCAGCTTTGTAAGCTGCTTTGTGTGCATCGCGACGCACTAGGATACGTTCGATGTAAAAGTCGCGTGTCTTCATCTTAGACGCTGCAAGTACTGCGTTACCTGAAGTTTGGGCTTTGTCAGCCATGCTATACCACAGTACCCCAATCAGTGAATAGGCGCTGTACGCCAAATAATCACAGGCAGCTGCCGCAGCAGTGGTTGCATCCATACCTAGACAGTCAGCTGAAGAGGCACGCCAGTCATCAAGAATACCCTGCGCCAGGCCTTTAGCTTCACCATCTTGAATGTCGCTAACTAAGGCGTTAAACGCATTGTACGTAGCTTCCATCATTTGTCCGCCATCACGGGTAAGCTTTCGGCCAATAAGGTCCAGCGCCTGAATGCCGTTGGTGCCTTCGTACAGCATGGCAATACGCACATCGCGCATTAGCTGTTCCATACCCCATTCGCGAATAAAGCCGTGACCGCCAAACACTTGCACGCCTAAGCTGGTGGTTTCAAGGCCCATATCAGTCATAAAGGCTTTGCAGATTGGGGTTAAAAACTGAAGTACCTTGTCGGCATCTTCTTTTTCTTGACCTTCACCTAGCTTCTCTACATCCATAAATTTGGCGTAGAAAAGCGAGAGTGCACGGCAGCCTTCAATCAATGATTTTTGCGTAAGTAACATACGCGCTACGTCAGGTTGAAATACAATTGGGTCTGCTTTGCCTTCAGGGTTTTGAATACCCTGAGGTGCGCGAGACTGAACGCGTTCACGAGCATAGGTCAGCGCGCCTTGGTAAGAGGCTTCTGCCGCTCCTAAACCTTGCAGGCCTACTTGGAAGCGTGCATCGTTCATCATGGTGAACATACATGCTAGGCCTTGATTTTCTTCACCTACGAGGTAACCCGTTGCGCCATCAAAATTCATCACACAAGTCGGGCTCGCTTTGATCCCCATTTTGTGTTCGATGCTTCCCACTGACAGACTGTTTGCCTCACCAGGCTCATTGTTGGCATCTGGAAGGAACTTAGGCACTAAGAATAAGCTTATTCCCTTCACGCCTTTAGGTGCATCTGGCAAGCGAGCTAGCACAAGGTGAATAACGTTCGAGCTCCAGTCCTGATCACCAGCGGTAATAAATATCTTGTTACCTGTTACTTTGTAACTACCGTCACCTTGTGGCTCTGCTTTGGTGCTAAGTAAGCTCAAATCGGTTCCCGCATGAGGTTCGGTCAGGTTCATAGTACCTGTCCACTCACCACTAATTAGCTTGGCAAGATAGATATCTTTTAATTCTTTACTGGCGTGCTTAGTAACCGCAAGTGTCGCGCTTTCTGTAAGCATGGTGGTTAAACGCCAGCTTAAGTTTGCCGCGTTTAGCATTTCGTGAACAGGCACAGCCATGGTATACGGCAAGTCTTGCCCGTCGTACTCGGCAGTACCTAACATCGCATTCCAGCCGTTTGCCACGTACTCCTGATAGGCATCAGCAAAGCCTTTAGGCGTGGTAATTTTGCCGTCTTTTAGCGTACAGCCTTCTTCATCACCTTCACGGTTAAGTGGTGCAACCACGTCCAGAGCAAACTTTGCGCCCTGTGCAATAATTTCATTAGCCAGTTCGCTATCAAAGTCGCTGATACCGAGCTTTTCGTAGTGAGCATCAAGTCCAAGCCAGTCTTTTAATAAAAACTGAAAATCAGTTGTAGGGGCGTGGTACAGAGGCATGGATGACTCCTTTTTCAAACAAGTGTTTTAATTTTGCCTATTATAGTCACAAAAAGCGTAGTCCGAATAGTCCGTTAAAGGAAAGTTAATAATAAATTTGGGTGATGTATTCACTGTAACTGGCTGGGAAAGGTGAGTGGGCTATTAGCTAAAAAGCGTGTGAGTGTGAAGCAAGTTCCTTGCAATTCAAATTCTCACTGGCATGCTTAGCCCTAAATGAGTTAACGCATAAACTAACGCTTTTATAGCGCGGTACCTAACAACATGAATTCAGATAGCTTAAATAATAACGACGGGGTCACAAGTGACAAAGCGCAGCGTCCAGTTTGCATTGTAACGGGCGGAAGCTTGGGCATTGGTTTTGCGGTTTGCAAGCTGTTCAGTCAAAACGGCTACCAAGTGGTTAATCTTGATATCAGAGACTTTGAAGAAGCCATTGATAATGCCGTCTGGAAGCCTTGCGATGTGAGTGTGGTAAAAAATATTGAGGCTGCGCTTAATGAGGTTGTAGCCTCATATCAAAGAATAGATGCTTTAGTGTGTAACGCGGGCATACACGTTTCAGCGACTATTGAAGATACCGATGAGGCGCTGCTTGATAAGGTTCTAAACCTGAACGTAAAAGGAGCGTATGGCGCAATAAAATCTTGCCTTCCAATCATGAAAGAGCAGGGTAGTGGTGCCATTGTGGTAATGGGCTCAGATCAGTCATTTATCGGTAAGCGCAATTCGTTTGCCTATGGTGTCAGCAAAGGTGCGTTGGCGTCTATGGCGAAAACTACCGCGCTTGATTACGCGCCCTATAATATCCGCGTTAATGCAGTTTGCCCCGGTACCATAGAAACGCCGTTATTTCATAATGCGATTGATAACTACGTTGCTCGCTCTGGGGCAGATAAAAGTGAAGTGGTTGCCGAAGAAGCCGCTGCACAACCTATCGGACGCCTTGGTCAGCCAGAAGACGTAGCTGAACTGACTTATTTCTTGTGCAGCAGCAAAGCGTCGTTCATCACGGGCAGCTTGTATGCGGTTGATGGGGGCTATACAGCGCAATAGATGGGTCTTAATAGATAAGCGCAATAGAGGACGCAATGGAAAGGCAGCCATAATTGCGCTATTCGCTGGTACATAAGTCAAGGTTCGACAAGTAAAAATGAAAAAATATTCAGGTGCTTGGATAGACTCTCATATTCATTTCTTTGCCTTAAGTGAAGGGCGTTACGATTGGCTAAAACCAGCCAATGCGCCTTTTTGGCCAGACAAAAAGGTGATTGCAAAACATACTACAGAGCACATGCTCTACCGCGCTTCATTAGGCCGGTTAGGTGGGTTTGTTCACGTTGAAGCGGGTTTCGATAACGAAAGACCATGGCGGGAAATTGCTTTCTTGGAGCGCCATTGTACGCTGCCATTTCGTTCAATTGGGTGTATCGACTTAACCGGAAATCATGTTGGCAGTCATATCGACAAGCTCAATAATTACCGTTCAGTACGGGGGCTTCGTCATATATTAGATGACGAGGCTGAAGCACTTTTACGTACCCCTAAGGTTAAATGGGGGCTACATCATATGGCGTCGCAAGGCTTATCTTTTGAGGCGCAGTTAAATCTTGCAGATAGCAATGCCGTACGTGCGCTGCTAACGGTATTAGAACAAACGCCTACGTTAAACGTAGCTATCAACCATGCCGCTATAGCGCCGATTGAGGTAAATAGTTTTGCGTTTAAAACATGGCGACAGAATATCTGCGATTTGAATGAAACTAAGCAAGTTACGTTTAAGTTTTCGGGATTAGAAATGCAAGACCGCTGTTGGCAGTGGCAGCGAGCGTCTTATATTTTCGAAGCCTTGACGGAATCAATTGGCGCAGATCGCATTATGTTTGCCAGCAATTACCCACTGTGTCAGTGGCGAATGCCTTATGCAGCACTGTGGCAAGGGTTCAGCAATATGATAACGCCGCTTTCTGAAGAACAAAAAGCGGCGCTGCTGTATGGTAATGCGAAGCAATGGTACGGCATCGCATAAAACGGGTTTAGCTTAAGGGGTTTATTGTTTTTCAATAAACCCCTTAAGCTTCTACATTATTTTAGTGCAGTGACCGTCATGTGTGGAGAGCGGTAAACCACCTCATCATTTAAATCGATACCAATCCCCGGTGTGTCAGGTGCTTCAATAAAGCCGTTTACCGGCTGAGGGTCTTGGATACAAAGTTCACGGTTCCAGTCTTTAATGGCGTAAGTGTGGTGCTCGTGAATTAAGAAGTTTGGAATGGCCGTTTCTAAATGTAGGCTTGCCGCTGTTGCAACAGGGCCACCGCAAACGTGAGCCTGAATACGTACATCGTAAATGTCGGCATAGTCACACACTTTTTTCGCTTCGGTGAAACCACCACAAAGGCCAACGTCAGGCTGAAGTACATCAATTGATTGGTCTTCAAGGTAAGGGCGCACATCCCAGCGGTGGTACAAGCGCTCACCACCCGCAATAGGCACGTTGACGTTTTTCGCCACTTTGTCATGAAGCTTCGAGTTAAGGTAGTTAACAGGCTCTTCATAATACAAGCAGCCGATTTCCTCAACGATGTCGCCCAATTGAATAGCCGTTGATGCACCTAATAAGCTGTGACATTCAAAGATTATGTCGCCGTCTTCGCCCATGGTGTCTCTAATTGCCTGAAGGCGGGCTTTGAACAGTTTAAGCTCTGGCTTAGTGAAGAGCTTGGTTCTGTCGAAGTGCGTGTTACCGTCTTTATCGTAAACGATAGGGTCAACTTTAACCGCATCGTAACCATCTTTAAGTGCTTTTTCAGTGGCGCGAGCATAGTCAGCGGGGTCGTTAAGCTTGGTTACTTCTTTGTCCCAGTCAAACTGTAGCTGACTAGCGTAGCTACGAAGCTTGCCATTGGTCTTGCCGCCAAGTAATTCGTACACAGGCAAACCAAGTGCTTTGCCTTTAATATCCCAAAGTGCAGTATCAATGGCGCTCATCGCTGCATAAATTACAGGGCCGCCGCCTAATCCCCAGAAACCTTCGCGCAGCATTCTCGACCAGAGCAGTTCCGTGTGGAAAGGGTTAAAGCCAATTAGCATGGCTTCGGCGATTTCTTTAATCATGTGAGCTGCAGCGCTATGGCCCCAGTCATAAGCAAGCCCTGCTTCACCTACTCCAGTAATGCCTTCATCGGTGTAAACGCGCACGAAAACAGGGTTCCACTGAGGGCGCTTAGGGCATTCGATATCGAAAATTTCTACTTTGGTGACTTTCATAATGTTTAAACAATTCCTGTTTGAAATAAGTTGGCGTTTAGCTGGCTAAGCTAAATTATTCGCAGAAGCCTGGGTCCAGATTGTAGGCTTTACGCAGCATGGCTGGCCAAGCTTTCTGGCCACCTGTTTCGCCGCTGTGAACAACGCTTGCTTGCGCGTATATGCCGTCAATAATACTCTGCGGTATTTCGATAACCTCTTCGTTAGACTGCATTAGGGCAAGCTGAATTTCGCACGCGCGCTGCAAATCGTAAAAGCGCATAAAGGCGTCGCCAACGGTTGGGCCAAGAGTTAGGCCCCCATGGTTAGGTAAAAGCATGTGGTTCGTGTCGCCAAGGTCATCTTGTAAGCGTTTCTTTTCACTATCATCAACGGCTAGACCTTCGTAGCTGTGATATGAAAGTGACGGTAATGAAAACATCGAATACTGGCTCCACGGCTTCAGCCCGCCTTTAACAGACGCGACTGAAATGGTGGCTAGGGTATGCAGGTGAATCACGCATTGGGCATCGTGGCGCACTTCGTGGATAGCACTGTGAATGGTAAAGCCGGCGGGGTTTATGCCGTAAGGCGTGTCATCAAGGATGTTTCCCTCTAAATCGACTTTTACCAGATTAGAGGCGGTAACCTCGTCAAATGTCAGGCCAAAGGCGTTAACCAGATAATGTTCAGTGCCTGGTACTTTGGCAGAAATATGCGTGTAAATAAGATCGCCCCATCGCATGTCTGCGACCAAGCGGTAGCACGCAGCTAAATCGACACGTGTTTGCCATTCTTGTTCAGATACTTTGCCTTTAAGACTTAAGGTTGGCAGTGAAAACAAGCCACTTCTCCTGTTTTTTTATTGGGGACAATTTACCAATACCCGCAACAATGAACAATGCTTTGTCAGGGCTGCTTTATAACGAATTGGGTAAAGCCATCGCGCAAGGGAATAAGATCGTCAGCGAAACGCATCGATTCGTGGTCGAGCTTAAATGGGTCAACTTTTACAAGTTTTATGACTTCCAGTTTTGCCCATGGGGGCGCATCAAAAGTGTCTGGCAGGGTCTCAACGCCAGCATCTAGATCACAGCCAAATATAACCAAACCATTGGGCGTGGTGGATAAATACTGCGTAACTTCAACATTAAACCCTGTTTCTTCCCATGTTTCTCTATGCGCAGTACACGCGACCGTTTCATTTTCCTGCAAGCCTCCTCCCGGGAAGTCTAACTTTCCAGAAAGTCGGTGTTTAACTAATAACACCTTATCGTTCGCTTTTATAAGGCAGGCGGCTGCAATGGGAGTGATTTTACCTTCTACATCAGACCCGACCTTTTGAGCTAAAAGCGCATCGGATACACGACACATTGGCGCGCTGGGTGAAGACTGTGAACATGCAAAAAGCGTTAAAACAGCGAATATAGCTGATAAGCGAAATAAGATGACCATCGATTTGGGTAAAATACTCAAGAAGCTGTTTGTGATTGTTGTAAAAATAATCAATATTAAGAGACAGACTCTACGCAAAAATAAAAATAACACAACTAATACCAGTCCGCGTAGATCATTACCCACTCAGCGAGAGTTAAAATGTTCGTAATCGCGGCGTGTTACCGCAGGTGTAGTGGCTCCACATCAAGGTGACACAACAAAGAGTACGGACATTTTAAACTTGCCTTCTGAGAGGGCAATGATCTGTGCGGATTGGTATAAAAATAATAACGCGGTACACAAACTTAACGTATAGCGGAGCTTGCGAAGAATCGTAAGCGGATTTTGTGTGCTTGGGTATCCTTTTTACAAGTTGATAATGCGCAATGGGATACTTTTTTACCTATAGGAAAGGTTATGTCTTCACGATTATCTTTATCGCCTTTGTTGCTTGGCGTAGTGTTACTCGCGGGCGTTGTCGTATATCTCAATATGCCGCAGGAAGAGAGCGCGAGTAACAGCAGTGTAAGAGCAACGCCGGTAAAAACCGCCATAGTATCATCACAGGTATTCCCCATTACGATTGAGTCGCTTGGTATGGCTATCGCCAATGAGTCGGTAAACATTACCGCACAGGTTACAGATGCTGTGAAAGCGATTAATTTTGAAGACGGCGATAAAGTCATAGAGGGTGAACTACTCGTTCAGTTAAATAACACAGAAGAACGTGCCAGAGTAGAAGAACTCAAGGCGAATATCGATGAGGCTAAACGCCAGTTTACGCGCATAGCAGACTTACGCCAGTCTAACGCTACTTCTGAACAACTGCTGGACGAACAGCAAGCACGGGTAAAAGCCTTGCAGGCACAGCTAGATATTGCCCTGGCACAGCTTAATGACTTACAGATTCGCGCGCCATTTAGCGGGTTGTTAGGCAACCGTGAAATCAGTATTGGCTCGCTGGTTCAGCCTGGTGACACTATTACTACCTTAGATGACATTAGCCTAATCAAAGTTGACTTCAGTATTGCTGAAAATCACCTTGCAAGCGTGGCGAAAGGGCAGACATTAAGTGCATCATCGGTGGCTTACCCTGGAGAAGAATTCACAGGGAAAATTACCAACATTGATACGCGCCTTGACCCAATTAGCCGCTCTATTCGTGTGCGTGCCACAATTGACAATAAAGACAATCGCCTGCGCCCCGGTATGCTGCTTACTGTGGTGGTAGAAAAGCGCGTGCTTAACACCTTAGTGCTTCCGGAAAAGGCACTGGTACCTGTACAAGACAAACAATACGTGTATGTGGTTAACGATAACGTTGCACAGCAAACCGAAGTGGTGATTGGAGAGCGTCGTCCTGGGCTAGTACAAATTGTGAGTGGGCTAAACGAAGGCGACGAAGTCATTACCGAAGGCACACTTCGGGTGCGCGACCAATCTCCGGTTAATGTGTTAAACCGCTAAGGGAGCTTACCGTCATGTTACTGTCAGACGTTTCTGTAAAGCGCCCCGTTTTTGCAACGGTTATCAATTTACTGCTGATCATTTTTGGCGTTGTCGCTTTCACCATGTTGAGTTTGCGAGAATACCCAGATATCGACCCACCTATTGTCTCGGTAAGTACCACCTACACAGGTGCATCTGCGAATATAGTGGAAACCCGAATTACCCAGCTATTAGAAGATAGAATATCCGGTATCGAGGGCATAAAAAACGTAACCTCGACCTCCCGCAATGGTCGTTCCGATATAACCATTGAGTTTAAGCTTTCTCGCGATATTGACGCCGCGGCGAATGACGTACGCGAACGAGTAAGTCGCGCGCTCAATAACTTGCCCGACCAAGCTGATCCACCTGAAGTGTCTAAAGCGAACTCAGATGAAAGCGCCGTGGTGTGGTACAACCTTCGAAGCAGTAACCTTAATACTATGGAATTGACCGACTACGCCGAGCGTGTATTAGTGGATAGGCTTTCAATTGTCGATGGTGTTGCCCGAGTCCAAATCGGTGGCGGAAGACGATATGCCATGAAGGTATTCTTAGACCGCAATGCAATGGCGGCAAGAGGCATTACGGTTAACGATGTCGAGCAAGTTATTCGCGCCGAGAATGTGGAATTACCGGCTGGTGAAGTGGAAAGTACTGACCGTAACTTTGAAGTACGCGTTGCGCGAACCTTTCTTACGCCTGACGATTTTGCCGCACTAACAGTCGCGATTGGAGACAACGGCTACCTTGTACGCCTTGGTGAAATCGCTCATGTTGAGTTAACCGCCGAAGATGACGAAACCGAGTTTCGTGGCGATGGCGTGAACATGATTGGACTGGGTATCGTTAAACAGTCCAAAGCCAATACGCTCGACGTTGCCCGTGCAGCAAAAGCGCAAATTGAAAAAATAGAAGCCACCCTTCCTGACAATATCTTTATTGTACCCAGCTACGATTCATCGGTGTTTATCGAAGCGTCGATTGATGAAGTGTATGAAACATTGGGGATCGCCATGCTAATGGTGGTGATCGTTATTTACCTTTTCCTCGGAAATATTCGCGCCACGTTGATTCCGGCAGTTACCGTACCCGTCTCTATTATTGCCGCTTTCATTGTGATGTATGCGCTGGGCTTCTCAATCAACTTACTCACGCTACTCGCTATGGTGTTAGCCATTGGCCTAGTGGTGGACGACGCTATTGTTGTGCTGGAGAACATCTATCGACGCATAGAGATGGGCGAACCGCCTATTTTGGCCGCCTACCGCGGCGCGAAAGAAGTCGGGTTTGCAGTTATTGCAACCACGCTGGTGCTAATTTCTGTATTTGTACCGCTGGTTTTCCTTGAGGGAAACATCGGAAGGTTATTCACTGAATTCGCGCTGGCTATTGCCGCAGCTGTAGCATTCTCAAGCTTCACCGCGTTAACGTTGTCGCCCATGATGGCGTCAAAAATTCTTAAGAAACGCACCCGCTCATCTGGCTTCGGAGGCTGGATGGATAAGCAATTCTCAAAACTGGAAAACGGTTATTTCAATACGCTAGGTAAAACTCTGCACCAGCCTATTCTTATGCTGTTAATGCTTATTATTGCTGTGGTTGCACTGGTGCAGCTTTCTGAGAAAGTACCAAGCGAGTTTGTACCTAAAGAAGACAGAGGTAACTTCTTTATATTGATGAACGCGCAGGAAGGGGCGAGCTTTGAAAGTAATGCGAAGAACCTTGAAAAGATCGAAAGTATCTTAATGCCCTACCGTGAAAGTGGTGAAATCAATCGTCTTCTAGTTCGAACACCTGGTTTCGGAGGTAATGCAGGTATTGCTATCGTGGGCTCCGCTGACTGGGACGAGCGAGATTTCAGCACGTTTTCACTAATGGATGAAATCAGCGCGAAATTAAACAATGTACCTGACGTACGTGCTTTTGCCATTATGCGCAGCGGTATCTCTGGCGGAGGGCTGGGTCGTCCTGTTCAGTTTGTATTACAAGGCGATACTTATGAAAACCTTGTTGAATGGCGTGACATCGTTTTACAAAAAGCGGCGCAGAACCCAAGGTTAATTCGCTTAGATTCAGATTATAAAGAAACCTCGCCACAGTTACTGGTAAATATTAATCGCGATAGGGCGGCAGATCTTGGCGTGTCCATCAGCGATATTGGCGGCACGTTGGAAGTAATGTTAGGACAGCGCAGAGTGTCGACTTTCCTTGATAGGGGCGAAGAATACGATGTCATTATGGAAGGCAAAGAGGAAGACTTTAGAAGTCCTAACAGCATAGAAAATTTATATGTACGCTCGTCTCGTACGGGCGAACTCATTCCGATGGACAATTTACTAACCTTTGAAGAACAAGCCACATCGGCACAGCTTAACCGCTACAACAGAATGCGCGCTGTGACTATTTCTGCCAATTTAGCGGATGGCTATACACTGGGGCAAGCGCTTGAATATTTGGAAAATATTGTTAAAACGGAGCTGCCTGACAACGTATCGATAGACTATAAAGGCGAGTCTCAGTTGTATCAAGAAGCGGGCAACTCATTTGTGTATGTATTTATGCTGGCACTTGCCGTGACTTACCTAATATTGGCTGCACAATTTGAAAGCTGGGTACACCCGCTTGTGATTATGCTTACCGTGCCGCTGGCTCTCGTTGGTGCTTTTATCGGGCTGTTCTTTAGCGATATGACGATCAATATATACAGTCAAATTGGTCTGGTAATGCTAATTGGGCTTGCTGCTAAAAACGGTATTTTAATTGTTGAGTTTGCCAACCAGTTACGCGATGCCGGTATGGAGTTTGAGTATGCACTTAAACGTGCAGCTGCTCAGCGATTGCGTCCTATCGTAATGACGGGCTTCACTACCGTATTTAGCTCACTGCCACTTGTGTTAGCGTCTGGACCTGGGGCGGAAAGCAGGATGGTCATTGGTATGGTCATTTTCTCTGGCGTACTTGTGTCTGCTTTTATGACGCTTTACGTGGTTCCCACTGCATATAGCTGGCTAGCGAGAAACACTGGCTCTCCACTTCAGCGAACCATGGAAATAGAAAAGCTGGAGCAGGCTATTCCCTACAAAAAAGGCGAATCGTAATATTAAGCGGGGCTAACGCCCCGCTAGCCTTTTGTTCCTTTCGTAATAAACCTTTAGGACGCTGTTTGCCTGCGATTTCCATGGCGTTGTCCGCTTTCTCTCTAAAACCCTAATAGATTCTCAAACAGAATATTGAGCTTAAATCACACTTAAGCTGCTGTAAAAATGTACAAAAGAGCGTTGAGTATCGGAACATTTTCGTATGTTTTTATATACGTTAATATTGGCGTTCATTACTAATTAATTTACTGCGTGATTATTTAACTAATTGAAATGTTTGAATTAATATTCATTTTCATGCTTTCATCACATTTTGTTATCGGCAGCTATAAAGTGCAAAGGTATGTATTAGACATTTGTATAGTTGCTTAAGTTATAACTTCATCTACACTTCGCGACAAATTCAAACGCTTGTATAAGTCATTAATTTTTAAACGCTAAAATTTTTACGCTTAAATTGGCGAATATGGTAATTGTGACCAATACTTACCCCGTTGTAATGAGTATGAGCACACAAGCACGTGTTTGTCTCAAACCGTTTAAAAGCTCCACTTACTGTGCCAAACGGGTTAGCAAGAAAGTTAAAAACGAAGAGCAAGCATTCAACAGACTCTAGAGGACATATCATGAAGAAATGGATACTTGCAGCAGGATTGTGCTGTAACGTAGCTTTTGCCGATGTAGCAGTTATTGTTCATCCAAGTAACGCTGACACCCTCGACAAAGAAAGCATTAGCCGTTTGTTTCTTAACAAAGCAAAGGCGTTTCCTAGCGGCACACAGGCAGAACCTGTTGCGCTAGCAGAAGGGCAAGCCGCCACTGATGAATTTAACGGAAAAGTATTAAACAAAACTGCAGCACAGCTTACTGCGTTTTGGTCAAAGCTCGTATTTACCGGTAAAGGTCAACCACCAAAAGCATTAGGTAGCGACGCAGAAGTGATATCTGCTGTAGCAGGTAATCCTGGCGCTATTGGTTACGTCGACGCAGGCGCTGTTAACGACAGCGTACGAGTAGTCGCTACCTTTTAACTGACCGTTTATACAAAGAATTTAAGGAACACGCATGAAAACCAAACTTGCTATCTTATCTATAGCCGGCCTGTTAGCTACTCCGGCACTGGCTGATATTCAAATTAACGGCTTTGCAAATCTTATTGGTGGTATGACACTAGACGATGACGAGTCAGTATACGACTACGACAGCGACTTTAACTTCGACCCTGCTAGTGTATTTGGACTTCAGGTGCGCGGCGATGTAAGCGACAAGCTTTCTGCTACTGCTCAGCTAGTTGGCCGTGGCAGTGAAGATTACGACGCTGATTTCGAATGGGCGTACATGACCTACGCGTTGAACAATAATTTCAACATTAGTGCGGGTCGTCTTCGTATGCCGCTATTTAAATACTCTGCGTCATTAGATATCGGTTATTCATACCACTGGCTAACACCTCCAGATGCTGTTTACGGTATTGACTTTAACAACATTGACGGTGTGCGCGTTGACTATATGAATTACTCAGGTGACTGGGAATACGGCGCACAGCTTACTGTAGGGCGTGTAGAGGCTGATACTACCATTTCTGGTACGCCAGCTGCGCTAGAGTTAGAGAACGTTGTTGCTGTTTCTTTCGAAGCCACGCGCGATTGGTTCAGTGCGCGTACTCTGTTAGGGCGTAGTAAAACCAGCGCTGCCAACGCTGACTTTGATAACTTCCTAGCTGGCATGGCGCAGTTCGGGCCTATCATTCCAACTGCAGCTTCAGTTGCTGACGATTTTAATGTAAACGAAGATACAGGTACTTTCTTTGAAGTAGCCGTTGATATCGACAAATATGATTGGTTTGTTGGTGCGGAGTTTACTCAAACAGAAGTAGATGGTTCTGTAATTGCTGATAACAAAGCGTGGTATGTAACTGCTGGTATGCGCTTTGGTAAGTTTACTCCACACATTACTTATGAAGTTGAAGAAGCAGATAACGCCACTCAATTAGGTCTGGTTGCTTCACTACCTTCATCAATCTCTACGGGTGATGCGGTAACGGATGGAACATGGGCTGCAATTTACCAAGGTGCTGCTGGTATCGCGGCGCAGCAGAAGCTAGATGTATCTGCAGTAACTGTTGGCCTTCGCTACGATGTTGAACCGGGCTTTGCTCTGAAAACAGATGTAACTTGGTACTCAGATGATCTAAATGATCTAAATGATGCAACACTGCTTAAAGTAGGCGTAAACTATACGTTCTAACTACCTGTTATGGCCTCGCACTAGGTGCGAGGCCATAATTTCATTAAAGATTTTCGCTATCAGGTAGATAAATTAGGATATGACGTGTTTTCAGGTAACACTGAAACGTAGTTAAGCGATTATAAAAAACAGTGGGATAGCTGATGAACTTTCTAAAAAAAATGCCAATTGCGACTAAGATTTTCCTTATACCAGGGATCGCAGCGCTAAGTTTTGTTATTTACTTGCTTATCACTGTTTATACCGCACTCAATAACGGTGCAACGCTAGAGAAAGTTCAGAAAGTTCAATTTCCAGCTCTTCAATTATCAGCATCAACGTTAGTTGATATGCAAAAGGTTCGCGATACCCTTGCAAGTGCAGTGACAACGGGCGATCAAGATACCCTGACTATGGCGCAAGAACTTGCTGAAGAAGCAAAAAGCGGCCTAAACCAAATTGCTTCTATTAGCCCGGATTTTCGTGGTGATATTTCTCGTATTTCTTCAGGGTTTGACAGTTACTTTGATGTTGCCTACGACGTTTCACAGTCTATGGTTAACGGCACTGCCGACTTTAGCCGTCTAGGCGAACTCTCTGCCAAAATGAATCAGTCTTATGACGGGGCTATCGCTTCAATGTCTCAATTTCGCGATGCTCAGCAAGCGGCGTTTGAGGAAGCATTCAAAAACACAGACAGTGCTAACACCTCGTTAATTAGCACGGGTGTAATTCTAGCCGTAGTTGTGACTATATTGCTGTTTGGAACCGCAGTTCCTATTGTTCGCGGCATTAAACAAAGCATTGATGACGTGGTTCGTTCGCTTAAAGATATTGCCCAAGAAAATGGCGACCTAACGGTTCGTATAGAAACCAAAAGCGAAGATGAAATTGGTGAATTGGTGTATTGGTTCAACCAATTCATGGACAAACTACAAGGCGTAGTGCGTGATGTGGTAGAAGCGAGTTTACCTTTGTCAAACTTGGCGCAGAATTTACGCGGGGTGACGGAAGAGACTCAGCGTACTATTGATGTTCAGCAAAAGTCTGCAACCAACGCAAAGCGTGCAGTAGACACCATGAGTGGTTCTGTTGATGGTGTTGCCCACAGCGCTGCACAGGCGGCAAGCGACGCAAACGAAGCCACTACAGCGGCGAGTGAAGGTCGTCAAATCGTACAGCAAACGGTTACGAGTATTCAGCAGCTTGCTGAGAACGTACGTGAAACCGCTGACGTTATAGCTCGTCTAGAGTCTGACTCTAATAAAGTTGGCTCGGTGCTAGATGTGATTAAAGGCATTGCAGAGCAAACTAACTTATTGGCACTTAACGCCGCTATCGAGGCTGCAAGGGCGGGTGAACAAGGTAGAGGCTTTGCAGTGGTAGCTGATGAAGTAAGAACGCTAGCGTCGCGCACACAGCAGTCTACGGAAGAAATTCAAAGCACTATCGAACAGCTTCAGAACGCAGCACATTCAGCGGTAGAGGTGATGTCTAGAGGTACTGAACAGGCAACAAACAGTGTGGAAACGGCCAATAAAGCGGGAAGTAGCTTAGAAACCATCACCAGTACTATTGGACGTATTAATCAAATGAACGAGCAAATTGCTCACAATACCGAAGACCAGCGCACTGTAGCGGTTGATATTGTACGTCACGTTGATGAAATTCATCAGCGCACCGAGCAGACAGCTAGCCGTTCGGGTGAACTAGGCAGCATGTGTAATGAGCTTGCAGACCTTGCACAACACCTAGAATCAATTGCGAAGCAATTTAGAGTGTAACCGATAGCTTATCAATAAACATGAATTGAAAGCCTCCGTATGGAGGCTTTTTTGTGGGTTTAGCTAACAGATCAAAGGCTGTGTTTTCTGTTACCTAAAGATAAAAGAAAGGCAAAAAAAAATCCCCAGCTAAGGCCGGGGATTTTAATTTAAAGTAATGCTTTTTCTATTCGTCTAAAAAGCTACGTAGCTGCTCAGAACGGCTAGGGTGGCGAAGTTTGCGAAGTGCTTTCGCTTCAATCTGACGAATACGCTCACGGGTTACGTCAAACTGCTTGCCTACTTCTTCAAGCGTGTGGTCAGTATTCATGTCGATACCGAAACGCATGCGAAGTACCTTTGCTTCACGTGCTGTTAGGCCTGCTAATACTTCCTGCGTTGCATCTTTCAAGCTACCGCCAGTTGCTGAATCGAGGGGCTGAATAATCGTGCTGTCCTCGATAAAGTCGCCAAGATGTGAATCTTCATCATCACCGATGGGCGTTTCCATCGAGATTGGCTCTTTAGCAATTTTAAGTACCTTACGAATTTTGTCTTCAGGCATTAACATGCGCTCTGACAACTCTTCAGGTGTAGGCTCACGCCCCATTTCCTGAAGCATTTGACGAGAGATACGGTTAAGCTTGTTGATCGTCTCAATCATGTGAACAGGGATACGGATAGTACGCGCTTGGTCAGCAATTGAGCGGGTAATTGCCTGACGAATCCACCACGTTGCATAAGTTGAGAACTTATAACCACGACGGTATTCGAACTTATCCACCGCCTTCATTAGACCAATGTTACCTTCTTGGATAAGGTCAAGGAATTGAAGACCACGGTTGGTGTACTTCTTAGCAATTGAGATAACAAGACGTAGGTTAGCTTCAACCATTTCTTTCTTCGCACGGCGTGCTTTCGCTTCACCGATTGACATACGACGGTTGATGTCTTTGATATCTGCGATTACCAAGCCAGTTTCCTGTTCAACTTGGTTCATCTTGCTAATGCAGCGCTCAATCTCTTCCTGATTTACAGCAAGGTCAGCGGCGTATGGTGCACCTGATTTAACTACTTCATGTAACCATGCATTAGACGTTTCGTTACCTGCAAAAGCTTTAATAAAGTCTTTCTTAGGCATTTTGGCGTTAACCACGCAGAACTTCATCACAAGGCGCTCTTGAATACGCACTTTATCCATCATCTCACGCATGTTTTTAACCATGCGATCGAATTGCTTTGGAACCAGGCGGAATTCTTTGAACACATCGCTTAATGCGTTGATTTGTGCGCGAGAGTCAGCATGAGCACGACCTTTCTTCTCGATGACTTCACGAGTTTTTAGGTATTGTTCACGTAGCTCAGTGAAGCGTTCACGGGCAAGCTCTGGGTCTACACCGCTATCGTCTTCATCGCTGTCTTCATCATCTTCATCGTCGTCTTCATCATCTAATTCTTCTTCAGATAACTCAGAGCCAACGTGGGTAGCTGTTGGAGCAAGATCTTGGTCATCATTAGGATCAACAAAACCAGAGATGATGTCGCTTAAGCGAATCTCTTCTGCTTCGTAAAGATCCCACTGGTCTAATAGATAAGTGATGGCTTCTGGGTATTCAGCAACTGAACATTGTACCTGGTTGATACCATCTTCAATTCGCTTAGCGATTTCAATTTCGCCTTCACGAGTTAGAAGTTCAACCGTACCCATTTCACGCATATACATGCGAACCGGGTCAGTCGTACGGCCAATTTCACTTTCTACAGTAGCTAGTGCCTGAGCTGCCGCTTCTGCAGCATCTTCGTCAGCATTCGCTTCTTGCATGAGAAGTTCATCTGCATCAGGAGCTGATTCAGAAACTTGAATTCCCATGTCGTTAATCATGCGGATTATGTCTTCGATTTGATCAGAATCGACAATATCTTGCGGCAGGTGGTCGTTTACTTCTGCAAAGGTTAAGTAACCTTGCTCTTTACCTTTTGCAATCAGGAGTTTAATCTGAGACTGCTTGCTTTGCGCCATATAACCTACACTTCTCACATTCAATTAGTTTGCAATAGAAAAGACAACATACGACTAGGTATGTTCCCTGTTCTGCTGTAGTACTGCTTTTGTATCAAGGCCGTTAATGCTCGATGCCACGCTGGTCTTAACCATTATGTTGCGATGCACATCTGCTCGGGTTTGGATCTGCCCGTTATGTTCGGCTATATCTTTGCTACTCGTGCTGCTGCAATTTTGTTCACTTCAAAGTGAACGAAGCACTTATATCTGTGCCTGCAGCGAATTAGCCAGTATAGCAGATTTCGCGGTGGTTTTACCAGATTCACGGCCGATTTTTTAGCCAGTAATATTTACAAGAGCATTAGCCCCAACCATTGGAGGTTAGCGATGCTTAATAACTTCAGATCAGGTTAACTCTTCTGTCTTTCCTTCATAAGCAGATTCAGTTCCTGTTTTTCCGCTTGAGTTAGCGGCTGAACCCGCGAGCGTGAAATTAAGGTTTCAATGCGGCTATCGAAATGCCCGTCTAGTAAGCGAGCGAAGCAGTCGTTATAAACCCGTTCAGCATCCTCGTCTTTAACCAAGTGTTCTTGTAACAATAATTTCGCGATAGTAGAAGAATGGGGATGGTCGCGGAAATTTTCAACAAGCTGAGCGGTTTTTGCTTGAGGGTGACTTACGCAATAGCGATGAACATCGCGTAATAAATCCATGCCAGCAGCGTTGCTACCCGCAAAAATATCAATTTGAACGTCTTCACATAGTGTGGCTAGTTCAGGTTTATCTAACAGTAAACGAATTAACATGCGAAGTGGCGATAGCTTAGGCTTATTCACTTGGTTGCGATTCGGCGAGTAAGCCTGCTTCGAACCTTGATTGGCTTTGGTGATATCTAGCTGAAGTTTAAACCGATCGAACTCGCCAGTGTGCTTGGCTAATTCTTCCAGCAGCATTTGCTTTTGATCATCACCTAATGTGCTCTCGATAAGCGGCATTGCCGCTTTCTTAAAGGCAATTTTACCTTCCGGCGTGCCCACATTGTGCGTCTTTAATAAGTTTTCAAAGAAAAAGCGGGATAAAGGCATGGCGTCATTTAGCATCTCCATAAACGCATCTTTCCCCACCTGACGCACCATAGTGTCAGGGTCTTCGCCATCGGGTAAGAATAAAAACGAAATACGTACGCCGTCTTTTAATGCGGGTAGGGCGTTTTCTAAAGCGCGCCATGCGGCCTCACGTCCAGCGCGGTCACCGTCGTAACAACACACAATGTGAGAAGTGGCGCGAACCAGCATTTGAATATGTTCAGGCGTGGTGGCCGTACCTAACGCAGCAGTAGCAATATTAATATCGAACTGACTTAGTGCCACTACGTCCATGTAGCCCTCTACAATAACCACCGTATCTAGGCTACGGCTTTTTTGTCTGGCTGAGTAGAAACCGAAAAGCTCACTGCCTTTGTGGAAGATACGCGTTTCCGGCGAGTTTAAGTATTTAGGGCCGCCGTCATCTAATACTCGGCCACCAAAACCCACCACACGACCTCGTTTGTCCCGGATAGGAAACATAATGCGGTCGCGGAAGAAGTCGTAGGTACGTCCTTGGTCATTCTTATTTACCAGCTTTAAATCGACCAGCTGTTTGATGCGCTGTGGATCTTTGCCAAAGGTATTTAGCAGTGCGTCCCAGCTGTCTGGGGCGTAGCCAATTTCCCATTGCTTAACGATATCGCCGCTTAGCCCACGATTTTTCAAATAGTCGATGGCCTTTTTGCTGTTGCCGTTTTGACGTAACTGGTGCTGGAAGAAGCGCGCAACTTGCTCCATGACTGCATAATCGTCTTGCTGTTGCTGCTTTTTCTCTTCGCTCATGGCAGGGCGACTGCCCTTTTCACGGGGGACTTCAAGCCCGTGATAGCGCGCTAGCTCTTCTATCGCCTCGACAAATTCTAAGCGGTCGAATTCCATAATAAACGAGATTGCGTTACCGTGAGCGCCACAGCCGAAACAGTGGTAAAACTGTTTGTCTTGACTAACAGTGAAAGATGGCGACTTTTCGTTATGAAAAGGGCAGCACGCTTGGTAGTTTTTACCTGCTTTTTTAAGTTTAACTCGGCTATCTACCACTTCTACCACATCGGTACGTGACAGCAGGTCGTCTATAAAATCGCGAGGTATCTTTCCAGCCATGAGGGTACTTTCAAAAAGGGTTAGTTAAAAAAGATCTAGTTCAAAAAGAATGAGAAAAGCACAAGTCGTAACTGCGCTTCAAGCGACAGGCTACAACATTATGAAAACAGTAATCTACTTTAACAGGGAAGTGTAAAAATGAGAACAATGAAGGTGTGACAATGCACACCTTCTACACGCTTCTCTTTTACGAAAGGGCAGAGTTTAAGCGTTCAAACGCGCCTTAATTTTTGCACTCAAAGCACCCATGTCGGTGCGGCCTTGAACCTTAGGTTTCAAGGCGCCCATTACTTTACCCATATCCTGCATACCCGATGCGCCGGTCGCTGCCATGGTTTCGTCGATAAGTGCATTTAGCTCATCGTCAGTCAAAGGCTGGGGTAAGAAATCTTCAATGTACGTGATTTCTTCACGCTCTTTGCTAGCAAGGTCGTCGCGATTGGCTGCGTCGTATTGCGCGGCGGCGTCTTGGCGCTGCTTAACCATTTTGGTTAGTACCGCTAAGATTGCACTGTCGTCTAGTGTAATTTGCTCATCGATTTCTTTTTGTTTAATGGCAGCCATTGCCATACGAATAGTACCAAGACGTACTTTTTCTTTTGCACGCATCGCATCTTTTTGCGCAGCTTTTAAATCATCAATTAGTGCCATGATGTTTCCTGATTTTTTATTAGTAGAGTTTATACCAATCCGCATAGATCATTGCCCACTCAGAAGGCGCTGGCAAGTTTCCTAGCGAAGCGTGGGAATGCAGGAATGGCTGTTCCCTTTCAAATTCCCAGAATGAAGCTAGGAAGCTTGCCAGACCTTCCCGAAGGGCGAGTTTAAAATGTCCGTACTCTTTGTTGTGTCACCTTGATGTAGAACCACTATACCTGCGGTAACACGCCGCGATTACGAACATTTTAAATCTCGCTGAGTGGATAATCATCTATGCGGACTGGTATTATTAAGCCCCAGGTTGAAAATCAAATGCAACCATTTGAAAAGGAAAAAATGGAGTCGTTAAGAATAAGGCCAAAAAATAGAGGCCCAGAAACGCGAAAGGTGCTGCAATTGCAACACCTTTCAGACTCGTTACTTAACCCTATATTAGTAGAGTTTTACGCGACGTGCGTTTTCACGAGCTAGCTTCTTAAGATGACGCTTCTTAGCGGCAGCTTTCTTGCGCTTGCGTTCCCAAGTTGGCTTTTCGAAGAATTCACGACGACGAACTTCAGAAAGAACACCTGCTTTTTCACAAGAACGCTTAAAACGACGCAGCGCCACATCAAACGGCTCGTTTTCTCTAACTTTAACGATAGGCATTAAACACTCACCTCAAAACTTTTACTGTGTAAATCCGGGTAAAATTGTGCGCTAAAAAGGCCACCCGGGTTAAAAATGGTGCGAAATTCTAATCATATCTACAGAGAAAGTAAAGGATGAATTGCCAAAAAATAGCCAATATTGTGCATTTACCGTTCATTTACCTGTTCACTGGCATTTCATGAATGCAGGATTAAAGGTAAACTCTGCGCTCGTTAAGCACCGGGTTGTTTAACTCGGCTCGTAGTAAGCGCCCTTTTCAGAATGTTTTCTTGCTCAATTTCCTTTTGAAAGACGATTGTGATCAAAAGTGTGAAATTGGATGGTCCTGACTAGGGTAGTATTATGATCGCGGCGGGATCATAAAGATGATCGCGCCAGATCGCCAGAATTATTTACTCAGTTTTTGGTATTCGCGTTAACAATGTGGTTTGCAACAACGGTACGAAGACCTTTTGTATTAAGCAGACTGTAGCAAATCCAAAAACTAGGCATTGAAGTTAGTAGTAAAAGGGTTACTCCCCATGCGTATTTTAGGAATAGAAACATCTTGTGACGAAACTGGCATCGCGATTTATGACGATGAAAAGGGGTTGCTGTCGCACGAGCTATACAGCCAAGTTAAGCTGCACGCCGACTATGGTGGCGTAGTACCTGAACTTGCCTCACGGGATCACGTGAGAAAGATCATTCCTTTAATTAAAAAGGCTATGGAAGACGCCGACACACAACCGTCAGACATTGACGGTGTTGCTTTTACCCAAGGCCCAGGTTTAGTAGGGGCATTGTTAGTGGGTTCGTCTGTCGGGCGTTCATTGGCCTATGCGTGGAATGTGCCTGCGGTGGGTGTTCATCATATGGAAGGGCATTTGTTAGCGCCTATGCTTGAAGACGACGCACCTGAATTTCCTTTCGTTGCTTTATTGGTTTCAGGTGGCCACTCAATGCTGGTTAAGGTAGAAGGCATTGGTCAATATGAAGTACTTGGTGAGTCTATCGATGACGCTGCTGGTGAAGCCTTTGATAAAACCGCCAAATTACTTGGTCTTGATTATCCCGGTGGTCCTCTTTTAGCAAAATTGGCCGAAAAGGGAGAAGCGGGACACTATAAGTTTCCTCGCCCTATGACCGACAGACCAGGACTAGATTTTAGTTTCAGTGGTTTAAAGACCTTTGCGGCGAACACTATTCGCGATGCTGACCTAACCGGTGAAAATGCTGAGCAGATTAAAGCGAATATTGCGTATGCGTTCCAAGAAGCCGTCGTTGATACGCTTATTATAAAATGTAAGCGAGCATTAAAGCAGACTGGCATGAAACGCTTGGTTATTGCTGGCGGTGTAAGTGCGAATACTATGCTGCGCAGTGAGATGAAAGCCCTGATGAAAGAGCTAAAAGGAGAGGTGTTTTATCCTAGCTTAGCGTATTGTACAGACAATGGTGCCATGATTGCCTATGCGGGCATGCAGCGTTTGAAAGCTGGGGAAACCTTGGCCTTGTCTTCACAAGCCAAGCCGCGCTGGCCCCTTGATACTTTATCGGCGATTTAGGTATTCATAAAAAACCGGTAATTAGGCGCCACACCTCGTTGTAAACGCTACTATGTCTTCCCTAAGTTCACTGGGAAATATTGAGCATAGCAAGCAGGTAAAACAAAAAAGCATAAATAAAAGGCAATGGGAGCGCATTCCATTGCCTTTTGTTTTACTAAAATGAACATTGAGTAAGGACGTTAAACACCATGCGCTTAGCAACAGACGGAACAAAACAAAATGCACCGCTATTCTATTTAGCATTGTCGTTATTTATTTCGCTTACCTTTGCAGCGCTCACTGCGTCCAATGCATTTGCATCAAGCAAAGCACCCCTGAATGACTTTGTAAAAGGCCTGAAGCAAGAGCAGCAAGATCAGTATGTCGTGCTCATTTCTCTTGATGGATTTCGCCACGACTATATCGAATTACACAACGCGCAACACCTTGGTGCTATTGCAAAGAAAGGGGTAAGAGCGTCGTCTATGACCCCTGTTTATCCTTCAAATACCTTTCCCAACCATATTTCACTTATCACTGGGTTATTACCGAAACACCACGGCATCGTGAACAATCGATTTTTTGATAAGTCTCGCCCAACGAAAGAAGGCTACGCGCAGTACAAGCTGGGCTACGGCGGCATGGACAGCACGTGGATTACGGCAACGCCGCTATGGAACTTAGTGGAATATCATGGCATGAAGGCAGCTACCTTCTTCTGGCCAGAGTCTGATTCACGCATATCAGGTACCTTGCCTAGCTACTTCTATCACTACTCTAAATACGCCGATTACCAGCAGCGGGTAGATCAAATTATAACTTGGTTGAAACTGCCTGAGGTGTCGCGCCCTCGCTTTATTGCGGGTTATTTCTCGCTTACCGATTCGGTTGGACATGATGAAGGACCTTTTGCCGACAAAACCAATGATGCGGTGCAAGAAGTGGATGCGCTTATTGGTCAACTTTATGAACGCATTAACGCATTAGATTTGCCGGTAAACTTGGTAGTGGTGTCGGATCACGGCATGACACCCATTGATGAAAGTCAGCTTATAGAAGTTGAGTCTTTATCTATACCTGATAGCTTCATTATTGAAAATGAGGGAGCGCAAGTTCATCTTTACGCCAAAGTGGGCGTGAACGATAAACAAATCACCGAAGAAACAGAACGTCTTACCCATATAGCCGAAAACCGTTACATTGTGCTTAACGATACCCAGCGCTCTGAGCGACATATGGAAGTGGGAAATAGAACCGGCGATATTATTATTGAGATAGCCCCGCCAGCACGCTTTAAAAACGCCAACAGCATGCATATTAGTAAAGGTGGGCATGGCTACATGAACACGCTGCCTGATATGGGGGCGACGTTTGTAGCAGTGGGACCTGCGTTTAAAACGAATACCACCCTACCTGTGTTTAGCAACTTGGAGGTTTATCCTGCGTTGGCCAAAATACTTGGCATTGCGCCGGTTACGCCGATAGATGGTAAGTTAGATGTGCTGGAAAAGGCGCTTACTCTTTAACTTTTCCCTTATCCCATACTTTACTTTCATTGCCCGCTAAAAGACGGGCAATGTTGTCTTTGTGGCGTAGAATGATAAGCAGCGAAAGCATTGCCACGGGCACGGTATATAAAGGCTTAATCAAAAATGTAAATAACGGCGCAAGAGATACTGCGATAAGCGCGCCCAATGAAGAATAGCCCGTAAGAAACACCACTACTACCCAACTCAAAATAAGCAAACCTGCTAAATCGAGGCCTATTGGGAGCATAGCGCCAAACGCAGTGGCGACGGCTTTTCCACCTTTGAAACCAAAATAGAGCGGAAAGATATGCCCCAAGCACGCGAAAATAGCAATGACGCCTAACATGATTGGCTCTATGCCCAGAAAGTAACTGCCGTAAACGGGAATAGTGCCTTTTAGTATGTCCATGACAAGCACGAGGAGTGCTGGAACACGACCGCCCAGTCGATACACATTGGTAGCACCTGGGTTTTTAGAGCCGGCGGTTCGTGGGTCTGGTAAACCAAACAGCTGGCTTATAACCACAGCACTTGAAAGTGAACCGAAAAGATAGGCAACAGCGATCATCAAAAGAGTTAGCGAAATCATTTTGTCATTCTAATTATTAAAAATATTGCCTTTTATTACGTTAAATTTGGTGTGTGCAAGTTCAATGGGCTTTAGTCGTATTAAATTGTGAAACCTTGGTTGCTCCCAGTTGTCATACAGCGGTATAGTTGTGCCACACAAGCGTAAAGCTACTCCATCCAAACGCGATATACCACCGTTTACCAGCAATATGTGGGTGAAAGCGCAGTAGTAAGACCAGTAGTAGGGCTAATAAAAACG
Organism: Alteromonas sp. G4i35; assembly: GCF_054960375.1. Classification (NCBI taxonomy): domain Bacteria; kingdom Pseudomonadati; phylum Pseudomonadota; class Gammaproteobacteria; order Alteromonadales; family Alteromonadaceae; genus Alteromonas; species Alteromonas sp. G4i35. The sequence continues at coordinate 156,946 of NZ_JBHNZD010000001.1, forward strand.
GCGATAAACTGGTTTGATAACAGTACAAGATGAAAAATTCCATGGGAAAAATTTATATAACAGGGCTTGAAGTAGACACCCTGATTGGTGTTTATGATTGGGAGCGAGTAAGAACCACCCAGCTACTTCTTGATGTAACACTTGATGTTGATTTAAGCGCTGCGATGCAAAGCGACGATGTTGCAGACACTGTAGACTATGCAAAAGTGGCAGAGTGTATTGTAGAAGTAGGCAAAGAAAGCACATTTGAGCTACTTGAAGCTCTAGGTAATAAAGTGATGGACGCCGTTCTTGATAATTTCACCGTTGCGTCAATAACGCTTAAAATTGTTAAGCCTAATATCCTTCCCAATGCGCAAACGGTCGCTGTTGAAATGCGTAAAGAGCGCAATTGATGTCACAACACACCATCTTAATCAGCATTGGCTCTAATATTGAGCGCGAGCATTACACTAAGCAATCTTTGGTTGCCCTGAAACAACACTTCTCTGATGTTACAGTGTCTTCGGTTTACGAAAGCGAAGCGGTGGGCTTTAACGGCAGCCCTTTTTATAATGCTGCTGCCCGTGCGACGACGTCAAAAAGTATTAAGGAAGTGTGCGCAATTCTTAAAGCCATTGAAAAAGACAATGGCAGGGTGCATACAGACAAAAAATTCTGTGCCAGAACCCTTGATCTCGACTTGCTTACCTATGATAGTAAGGTGACCACAACCCCTGTGGTTTTACCTCGCGAAGAGATTTGCTACAACGCGTTTGTGCTTTGGCCGTTAGCTGAACTTGTTCCCAACGACATTCACCCTGAAACGCAAGAAACCTATGCCAAAATGTGGCAAAACTTTGATAAACAGAAACAGCAATTATGGCCGATTGACTTTACTTGGAGTTAAGCAAAGGAATGACACTTTTTGAAATTATTATTTTAGCAATTATTCAGGGCGTTACTGAATTTCTTCCTATCAGTAGCTCTGGACACTTGTTGCTGCCCGCTGAACTTTTTGGTTGGGTAAGTCAGGGCTTAGCGTTTGATGTCGCCGTTCATGTGGGAAGCCTGCTTGCGGTTATGATCTATTTTCGTCAAGAAATCGCTCAGATGACCGTAGCTTGGGTAACACAAGGGTTTAGCAAGCAACAATCTACCGACAGTAAACTTGCTTGGTACGTAATTGTGGCAACTATTCCAGCGGTTATTATTGGCTTTTTAATGAAAGGCTGGATAGAAGAAAACGCACGTACGGCGCTGGTAATAGCAGGTACCACTATTATTTTTGGTTTGCTGCTATGGTACGCCGATGCCACTGCAAAACGCGAACAAGAGCTAGAAGGACTGACACTTAAGCAAGCCATCTATATCGGGTTAGCCCAAGTATTGGCACTCATTCCTGGTACATCTCGCTCAGGTATTACGATGACCGCAGGTTTGATGTTAGGCCTTAAGCGCGAAGCGTGTGCACGCTTTTCCTTTTTGCTGTCTATTCCAGTTATTTTAGGCGCGGGGCTTTTGGCCACTCTCGACCTGCTTAATGCCAACGAAGCGGTAGACTGGTATGCGCTGCTTTATGGCGCGGCGTTTTCATTCGTAAGCGCCTACCTTTGTATCTATTTGTTCCTAAGCTGGATATCGCGTATCGGCATGCTGCCTTTTGTTATCTATCGCTTGGCGTTGGGCGTAATACTACTGTGGTTTGTTTTCGCTTAAATAAAGAAAAAGGGCGCTATTCTTCGTATGAGGGGTCTTCGTATGAGGGGGCTATTCGCATGAGATGCCCCTGCGCCGCACAATAGCACTTAATTTTTAATTATGTTCGCAGGCAAATGTTTTAACACTGCTAACATAATTGGTAATCACCTAATTGGTAAGGGAAGTGAGATATGGCAGAAACAATATTTGATAAAATCATCAGCAAGGAAATTCCAGCGGACATATTGTACGAAGATGAATTGGCGCTGGCGTTTAAAGATATAAACCCTCAGGCACCGACTCACTTTCTGGTTATTCCAAAAAAGCAAATTGCAACGGTAAACGATATAGCCGAAGAAGATCGCGAAGTGGTGGGGCACTTGTCATTTGTTGCAGCAAAAATTGCAAAGGAGCAAGGGTTTGCTGACCAAGGCTTTCGTACGGTAATGAACTGTAATGAATACGGTGGTCAAACGGTGTATCACATTCATCTTCACGTGTTGGCAGGCAAACCGCTAGGCTGGCCTCCGTATACTGAAAATATGAAGCAACACGTAGAGTAGCGTGGAAAGATAAGAACACAAAAATGCCGCCCTTGATAGTTATCTCAGGGCGGCATTTTTATTTAATGAGTACAGTGCTTACTTAGTTAGCAAGCCCCAGTACTTTCTTACCTTGGTTGAAGTGAATATCAACTGGAATGCTCGCTGCCTCTAGGCGCGCTAAATCTGAAGCAAGATCGGGTTTTATTACACCCATAGTTTCTACTAGCTTCGCTACGCCATCGTAATCGCCGTCACCTTGTAATGTAAGGATTAGTTCAGATAGTGCTTCTACTGCGGCGCCCATCTTCTCCATATTTACGCGATACATGCCGTCTTCTGTTTTCTCGAAGGCGCCTTGCTGGGCAAAGAAGTTAAAGCGGATCATGTTCGCTTTTCCGTGTGCAGAACTTGCGCCGAAACGCACAGAACGGAAAATGCCAGCCATAAAGGTAACGTAATAATCTTCTAGTGTTCCTTCAGTGATTTCACCTTTTTCAAGAAGACTTTGTACCATGTACAAACCTAGAATATCCGCTTTGCCTTCTTCAAGAGCTGACGCATGCTCTTTAAGTGCTCCGCGCACAGTCCCTGAACCATCTAGAGTATTCTTAATCCCTAAACCGTGTGCCACTTCATGAAACATGGTGTTCGCGAAAAAGGCGTCAAACGTAATGTGTTCACGTTGCTCTGGTACAATTAACGTATCCGCAATAGGCACCAAAATAGTATCGAACTTTGCACGCATTGCGTTTTTAAGCTGCAGACGGCGGGTACCTTTTTCTAGCTGTACTCGCTCGTCATTGGGCAAGTTAATTGCAATGGTCTTACTGCCAGCATTAGAGTGGCCTGCATAATAAATAACATCATAAGCGTTAAGGTCTGCATCAGAACCTGGCATTTCCGCTTTATATGCCTCAGCAACCGGAAGACCTTGCTGTAATTCAGGTAAGAAGGCCGCGTATTTAGCTAGCTTTTCACTCCATGCTAAGTCTTTAATAAGTACATAGGCTTCAAACGCTGCGCGATAGCCAAAGAGTTGATCTTCGTAGCTTTCGATAGGTCCAATAACCAGCTCAACAGGATTGGTCTTCATATCCATCCACGCCATGTCAGAAGCCAGGTAGTCGTTTGATAGTAGGGCTTCAGAACGCAGCTGCAAATATTGTTTAAAGCTCTCATCTTCAGCAAGCTCTGACGCTTTTTTAAGTAAGTCAGACGCCTTCATTAATTCGCTTTTAAAGGCTTCAGAATAAGGCACCGAATAAAGGTTGCCCGCTTCATCGCGCTTCACCATGGAATAAAGGCCTTGTTTGTCGCCAAAATCTGCCGTGGCAAATTCCTCTTTTTCCATATCATGGGGGTAGAACTCAGCGCCCAGCGCTTTGTCTTCATAGCCACTTAAAAAAGGCGTATCGCCATTTAAGCGATCCCAAGGGCCATAGTTGATCGCTGCAAAGTGACGGACCTTTTCGTCGCTAATTGATGAAAGAAATGCATCTTTATCTTCAAAGAACGCTTGTTTCCAGAACAAGTCGTCCATGATTTTCGATGCATCAATTAACAGTGAAAGCATTTTGTGTTGATTGTCACTAAGGTGTGACAAATCGCTGGTAAGATCTACGCCGTGATAAATAGACAAGCGAGACTCATCAACAAGTAAGGTTTGCTCGGAAGCGGTTTCAGGCTTTGCTGTCTGAGTTGGTGTTGTATCGGCGCTTTTGCTGCACGCGGTCAGCATAAATAAACCCGCTACTGCAGCTGCAATAGGAGAATAAGTTGTAATTGTTTTTTTCATAATGACTCTTACCGTGTGGTTTAACCGCATTGATTTACAGTATGCGGGGCGGTGAATAGATAGCTCACTATAGCTATGCTTTTGATTTAATACAAAAGTATGAAAAATATTTGCTTAATATCAATAGTGGTTTGCTACCAGTTGACTATACTTTAAAAAAGCTCTGGTGGTTCTACCGTTGCTAATAATTCGCATCGACACTGTATTTTTTTAGTTGGTCGAAACTAAAGAGCTACTATAGTATGGTGATAGAAATACCATAATAAAACAATAAACGGTTTGTATTTTAGCGTGAAGCATAGAGGCCTATGTAAGTTAACGCACGGAATGCAACGCACAAACATCGAATCTATTTTAGTCATCAGTTTTGCTGGTGGTCGAGATGATTAACTGGTAAAGCAACCTATCGCCTTCACGAGGCTATTTGGAACTTTCTAAGGGTAGAAATATGTCTACACAGAACGCGCTTTCAACCATTTTGGTTGAAAAAATTAACAATGACACACTCGTCCTTCCCACGCTTCCTGCTATTGCATTGAAAGTCCGCAAAGCGGCAGACGATCCCGACATTAATTTAAACGCGATGGGAGATGTGATTGGTCAAGATCCATCACTTAGCGCAAGAATGATCAAAATTGCGAACAGTGCTTATATGGGACGTAGCGTAAAAGTTACTTCTATCAGCCAAGCGGTTACACGAATTGGTTTACGCCAAATTAAAAACATCTCTACTGCACTCGCTATGGAGCAATTATTCGTCTCTAAAAACGATGTAGTTGCACGCTATTTACAACAAGAGTGGGCAAATACAGTTAATATCGTGGCTAACTCTATGGCGGTGCTTCAGCTTTACATAGCGCGTACCAAAAAGCGTGAAATGAGCATGGATACCATGACACTAGCGGCACTGGTTCACAACATTGGTGTTCTGCCTATTTTGACCGAGGCTGAGCGTCACCCTGAAGTCTTTGCGAACCCTTCATTCCTTGAAGTGGCAATCGATAAATTAGCTGGCCGTATTGGTGCAAGCATTATGACAGAGTGGGGCTTCGGAGAAACCTTCGTTAATGTTTCAAAAAATTGGAAAGACCTAAGCTACATGCCAGAAGAGTTAACCTACATTGATTTCGTTCGTGTTGGCGCTGCAGTTTCAGGTGCGGTAGACAGTCAAAAAGATGCGATCTTAAACTTAGCTATTCAGCGCGGTGTGGTTGAAGATATGGGCGAGCTTCACTCTGATGAGTTTGAAGAGCTTGCAAGCGCAGCGAAGCAGATCTTCTTGTAAGTGTTTTAAGCGACAAAATACTGCAAAGGCCGGTACTGAAGCATAACTTCAGTACCGGCCTTTTCGTTATGGAAAGCTGACAATGAAACAGCACAAAGCAAACAAATGCCGCTACGCGCTAACAGGCTTCTTTTGAACGTAAAGCAGTAATAAACCTAACCCCAATCCCCACACCGCTGAAGTCATGGAATATAAACTAAATCCTGACGCTGTACACAGCATGGTAAGCAACGCAGGAGCCCTGTGGTGCTCTACTTCCATGGCGCGAACCACTGCTCCTTGCAGCGTAGCTAATAGGGCTAGTCCAGCAAGCAGATGAATAATGATACTGGGCATACTCACAAATAGCGCAACGACCACAGACGCTAATAATCCCATGAACAAATACGCCACCCCCGCTGCTATAGCGGCTTTATAGCGCTGCGACTTTTCATTATCCGCTTGCTCGCCCATGCATAGCGCTGCCGTTATCGCCGCTAAGTTAAAGGTAAAACCACCGAAAGGTGCTAATAAGGCTTGAACAATGGCAATGCCTGACAAAATGGGTTTGTGGTCGGGCGTATAGCCATGGGCGTGATGAATAGCTATGCCTGGCAAGTTTTGAGAAAGCGTGGTGATAAGAAAAAGGGGAAATGCTAATCCAATGGCAGCACTCAGTGAGAAAGTGGGCGTTACCCAAATAGGCTCGGGCAGGGTGATTATTGATGGCAGCCCTGGTGAGTCGCTTGATAGAGCAACCACACCATCTGCACTACTCATAAACAAGCTAATGGTCACCGACATGATCAGCAACAACAGCATAAGATAGCGGGGAAATAGTCGGCTTCCTACTAAATAAGCCGCGATAAATAACGCAACTAAGTACGGTGCGTCATTAACATCACTGAATATCGCAAGGCATATAGGTAAGAGAATGCCGGCCAAAAGCGCCGATGAGATTGCAGGGGGAATCCGACTTATTTGTTTAAGCAGGCTACGGCTTTGCGCAGTTACAAGAGAAAGCAAGGCACATAGTATAAATGCACCAATGGCTTCACTTAAACGGTAGTCACCGATACTGGTTAACAAAAAGGCCGCGCCAGGGGTAGACCAAGCGGTAACAACGGGCAGTTTGGATAGCCACGAGAACAGAATGCAGGTAATGCCCATACCGAGCCCAAGCGCCAACAACCAACTCACTACCATGTCGTCGCTGGCGCCGGCTTTACGCGCTACATCAATGATAATGACAACAGAACTACTGTAACCTACTGTAACCGCGGTTAGCCCTGCGCTGATATGACTTAACTTCCACTTGCTCATGAAAACCCTCGTGATGGAATTTCGATTTGGAATCGACCGAGCGATGAAACACGCTTTTAGCGTCTATCGAATGTGCTACTCTACCTTTTTGTGCGCTATAACGTACAATAGTTAACTTAACATCTGTGCGTTATAGCGCACAACTGCTTTATTAAACTCAGCGTCAAAATAAAAGGCCTTCATTACATGACAAAAGCAAATGCGCAGCCTTCTGCTATTTCAAGAGGTATTGCACACCACCTGCAGTCTGTTCGTAAAGCTCGGGGGCTTTCCCTTGATAAAACCGCGCAGTTGACGGGAGTGTCTAAAGCCATGTTGGGGCAAATAGAACGAGGCGAGTCTAGCCCCACAATCGCTACCTTGTGGAAGATAGCAACCGGTCTTGCGTGTTCTTTTTCTTCTTTCTTGTCAGGTGATGAAACCGCACCTACGTCCCAACATGCCGACAACAAGTTCGCTAACGACCCAAACGTAACCATAAAAACGCTATTTCCGTTTAACTCAGCCACCCAGTTTGAAATGTTTGAACTATGCTTAACGGACTTTCATGAGCAGCACTCTTCGGCGCATCAAATAGGCGTCACCGAACATATTCACGTACTACAAGGAAAGTTAGGGGTTTTGCAAGATGGTCAATGGCAAACTTATCAAGCGCAAGAGCAGTGTATATTACGCGCAGACCAGCCCCACGGTTATCGAGATGAAGTAGGAGAAACGCGCTTTATTGTGGTTATTCACTATCCAACTTAAAGCGGTTGGGCAACTTTCTTGCAAAAGCTAGGAAAAGGCTAGGAGAAAGGCTAGGAAAAAAGCTAAGAAGTATTTGCGCTAAATGACGGTTGCCAGTTCAAACAAGCAAGTTAATTAACAGGACCTAATAAAAAGCCTAACTACCCCAAGGTGATTAGGCTTTTCGATAGCGCTAGGCTATCTTTTTCATCGGCTTAATATTTATTTGCCATAAGTTTATAAACTATCGTCGTTAAGATTAAGCGCACCACGAAGGAAGTTAAGCAGTGTACAAATTTCGGCTGACATAAGCGCGAACTCTGCATCAAGGCGCGCTTCAACCTGATCTTTTGGCACATCGTCAGTTTCTTCTTTAATGCGATCGGTGAACTTAACACGTTTAATGGCGCCATCCTCACACATAATAGCCGTCAACGTCTCTGCATATTCGAATGCAACCTTTTGAACCAGCTTACCGGCATTCAAATGAATACTAATCTCTTCGCTGTCTAGCGGCTGGTTCTTACAACGAATAACGCTGCCAGTGTCATCGGTAGATTTAAGCTCAGCTTCTTCAAGTAGACCTACACCTTCTGGGGTTGACTCAGTAACCCAGTGCGTAAGCTCGCTTTGAAGGCTTCTGCGCGTAAATGGCACTACTGGAAGTGAGCCTATGGCTTTTCTTACCATGGCCAAAAAGGCTTCGGCTTTGCCATCAGATGATGCGTCAACTACGACTAAGTTGTCAGCAAGCGAAATAAAGCCGTGAGTGTAGGTGTTTTTTGTAAATGCCTGGGGCAACAAGCGGGTTTGAATTTCTTGTTTAAGATCTGCTTTGGCTTTTTTACCAACCGGCGAACCGGTTTCCATTTCAATTTTGGCCACCATTTCGTCAAGCTCGGCATTTACCACTGCGCCGGGCAAGATCTTTTCTTGTTTCTTTAGGGTTATCCAAAAACGCTGTTGAACAACATGGAACATGGTGCCTTGCTTACCCGCCTGAGAAAACGGAGAGGCGAACCCCATGGTTGCTAAGTCCTGGCTACCGCACGGGCGAAAAGCGTGTTCGTTAAGGGCACGTTCTAAATCGCCCTCGTCTAGCGATAACGGCTGAGTAATTTGATAGGCTTTTACATTTTTAAACCACATAGTGTAAGCATTCTCTTGATAAAAATAGGGCGCAAGCCTACCAACGTAAGACTCGCGGTGCAATTGAATAAAAGGCCCTAGAAAGCGGGCACCTTAGATTGATAGTGGCAAGAAAGGTTAAGCACTCTTTTTCGGAAAACGAATGGTGTACTGTAAGCCGTTGCCAAGCGTACTGTCGGCCTCTATATGTCCATGCAGTGACTGTGTAACTAGGTTGTACATAATATGTGTGCCTAGACCGCTACCACCTTCTCCGCGTTTGGTAGTAAAGAAGGCATCAAACAACTTACTGAGCTCTTCTTCGCTTAAACCTTTTCCGTCATCTTGGTAGTGGATCACAACATTATCACCATCTTCTTTTACATCGAGTGTTACAGAGCCGGCCGCTTTGCCTTCAAAGCCGTGCGTAATTGAGTTAACCACCATATTGGTAACGATTTGAGCGATGGCGCCAGGTGCACAGGTCACAACTAAATTATCGGGGCAGGATACGTTAATTTGATGTTCAGTATGCTTAAAACTTGGCTTAAGTGACTGAATAATTTCGTTAATATAGTCGCCCAACACAAATTCACGCTCGGTTTCACTGGTCTGGTCAACGGCCACCTGTTTAAAGCTGGCGATAAGATCAGATGCGCGTTCTAGGTTACTTAAAAGTAGTAGCGCAGTTTGTTCTGCTTCATCGATGAAGCTTGCCATGTTCTTACTGGTCAGGCTTTTATCTTCGAAGTCGGTTTTTAAATTGTTAAGTCGCTCTTGTAGAAAGCTGGCTGCGGTCACACTCACGCCCAATGGCGTGTTTACGTCATGCGCGATACCGGCCACAAGACCGCCAAGCGACGCCATGCGCTCCGACTCGACTAATTGCTCTTGCGCTTGATGAAGTGTATCCATCGAACTGGCTAGCTCTTGGTTACGTTTGCGCAGTTCGGCTTCTATATACTGACGATTTTCGTTTTCTTGGCGAAGCTCTCGCTGGTGGGCAATAAGCTCGTCTTTTTGCTGCTCTAAGTCGAGCATGATCTGAGACAACGACGCTGTTTTCTTTGCCACTTCTTGTTCTAAAATCAGGTTTTGGTCGTCTAGCTTCTTGTTGGCAAGAGTGAGTTCATTCTGCGCGTCTTTCAGCTTATTGTTTGAAATAATCAGGTCGTCAATAACGTGGTTGTAAGATTCCTTAAGCTGTAATAGCTCGTTGTCATCATCGAGCTTTATGCTGAGTTTGCTCTCTTCTGGGTGTTGAGGATCGAAATTACCCATTTGCTCGGTAATGGTTTGCAGCGGTTCAGAAAGCATGGTGCGAAATGCGGTCATGAACAAGAAGACCAGAAAGGTGGTTTTTACTAACGCATTACCGATAAGAAAAAATACACCTACTTCAATACGGCTAAAAATAGTATCAAAGCTAGAATACAAGGTAACGTCGCCAACCGTAGATTCGCGACCTGAGAATTTAAATACTAGTGGGAAGCTGTAGCTAAATACGCCGCCGGGATGATCTTCAATTATTTCACGGTCAACCGGAGCAGGAGAGCGCTGAGCACGGATGCCGTACTCGGCAATGTAGTTACCGTTTTCACCACGAACTTGAAGCCCTTCAACAATAGGCAATGACATAAGGCCTTCGGCGATGGCACGCACTTGGTCGTGGTTAAGTTCCCACAAAGCGCGGGTCAGGCTAGAAGAAAAGGTGTTTTTTAGCGTTTGAAGCTCGCCTTCAACGTGATTTTTCGTGCTGAGGTATTCTGTAAAGATCTGTCCTACCGTCACTAGCAGCGTGAGAGAAAAGTACACTGACAACACTCTGGCTAAGAGTTTCCTTGATAACCCTGTCTTGACCGCAGCCATCGATAAACACACCCCTGTTACATCAGACCTTTTAAATCACCGACAACGCTTGGTAGTTGCTCACCTTTGCAACAATAACAGTCGGTTTTATGTAATTTCAAGAATATGCGTAATCGTATGAATAAACAAGATTATGTATTTAAACTTTGGAACAAGCTTGTATTAAACTTGACACATAAATGTAATCGTTTTAATAAAACTGTCACAGACCACATTAATAATAACGGCGTTTAAAAATGAGCAGGAATATTACGATGTCTCGTACAGTGTTGGTGGTTGAGGACGAAGCGCCTATCCGTGAAATGCTTAAGTTTGTGCTTGAGCAATCTGGTTTTAACATTATTGAAGCCGAAGATTTCGACATCGCGCAAGAAAAAATTTGCGAACCTTACCCAGATTTAATCTTATTAGATTGGATGTTGCCGGGAGGAAGCGGTGTACAGCTAGCTAAAAGTTTAAAGCAGCACGAGTTTACTCGTGACATTCCCGTCATCATGCTTACAGCCCGTGGCGAGGAAGAAGACAAAATTCGCGGCCTGGATGCAGGTGCTGATGACTACGTTACTAAACCATTCTCGCCGAAAGAGCTTGTGGCAAGAATAAAAGCAGTGATGCGAAGAGTTACGCCTACATCAAGCGAAGAGCCTATTGAATTTAATGGTCTTAAACTTGAACCGGTATCACATCGCGTAATGGCGAATGAAGAACCGTTAGACATGGGGCCGACTGAATTTAAGTTGTTGCACTTCTTTATGACGCACCCAGAACGTGTCTATAGCCGAGAGCTACTGCTAGATAATGTTTGGGGAACCAATGTTTATGTAGAAGACAGAACGGTAGATGTACATATTCGACGTCTACGCAAAGCTATCTCTCGCCACGGACATGATGCTATGATCCAAACAGTACGCGGCGCGGGTTACCGTTTTTCTACTAAGCTGTAATAAATGTAGTGTTTAGGGAGTAACATAGTGTTATTCCCTTGATGCCGCTGCGCCATCTGGGCATGCGCCCAATTCCACCTTTAACAACGCGAGCTATTTCATGTATTACCCGTTCTCTTGGTTGAGAAGTACATTGCGCTTAGTGCTATTCCTTGTGGTTTTTGCGCTAGTCGGGTGGTATCTAGATGATATGTTATTCGCCGTTGCTATTGGCGCAACCCTGCTACTGCTATTTAACTACTGGCATCTTTACAAGCTAAATCGCTGGTTATGGCATAGTCGTAAAATGTCTCCACCTACCGTGCGTGGCGTGTGGGAACATATTTATGAAGGGATTTACTACCTTCAGCGTCGTAACCGCAATAAGCGCAAAGAGCTTGGTGAATTGGTAAAGCGCTTTAGAGAAGGTTCTGAAGCCTTGCCTGATGCGGCGGTAGTGGTTGATGCTAAGGCCTGCATTATTTGGTGTAACCGCCTTGCTCGCTTGGATTTAGGGCTTAAATGGCCGCAAGACTCTGGGCGTCGAATCGACAACTTGTTGCGCCATCCGGAGTTTATTCAGTACTTTCATGCAGGGAATTATAAATACCCCATTGAAGTACCGTCGCCTACTAACCCCAACAAAACCTTTGAATACCGGATTATGCCGTATGGCGATGAACATCTACTGCTGATTGCCCGTGACATAACGCGGGTGTCCCAGCTTGAAGAGATGCGTAAGGACTTTGTGGCAAATGTGTCTCATGAATTGCGTACACCGCTAACGGTCATTAACGGATACCTTGAAATTCTTCCTATTGATGAAGACTCCGATCCTTTCATGCAAAAAGCGATGAAAGAAATGACATCGCAAACCCACCGTATGCAAAACTTGATAGAAGACTTGCTGGTGTTGTCGCGCATTGAAGCAAGCTCGGAACGCATCTACGAAAATGTTGTGAATATTCCTGTGGTCCTTGCGCAAGTGGAAAGAGAAGCGCAGGCGCTTAATAAAGAGAAAAACCACACAATAAACTTCCACATCGACAAAGAACTCTATGTTTTCGGCGTTGAGACCGAGCTTCGAAGTGCTTGCTCAAACCTAGTGTTCAATGCGGTGCACTACACACCTGCCGGTGGCGAAATTAATGTGTACTGGCGACGTAAACCCAATGGCGCGCAATTTTCTGTGGTAGATAACGGTGATGGTATTGAGCCAAATCATCTAAACCGCCTTACCGAGCGCTTTTATCGCGTGGATAAAGCGCGCTCTCGCAAAACCGGTGGCTCTGGCTTAGGTCTTTCCATTGTAAAACATGTACTAAGTCATCATAATTCTCGTTTAGATATAACCAGTACATTGGGTGAGGGCAGTAATTTCTCGTTTGTGCTGGATAACGAGTTGATTGCAGAGCAACTGTAACCCTGAGAGGCGAGAAGTGTTGGTGAGCAAAAAGCATGACAAGATGAAAGAGCAACGCTATCGCCTTTCAACGTTACTTTTAGTAATAGGCTTATTGTTACCATTTGGAACCCTGGCTGATTCTCAAAATACTCAAAGCTCGTCATCTGCTTCTGGTAGCTATCAAGTACCTGCCTATGAACGTAAGCCTGGGGTGGCAGGAAAAATATCCTCTGTGGGCTCAGACACGCTGGCAAACTTAATGACCTTTTGGTCACAGGAGTTCAAAACTCTTTATCCCCAGGTCGGCTTTCAAATACAGGCGTCTGGTTCATCCACCGCTCCGCCCGCACTTATTGAAGGTACAGCTACCATTGGCCCTATGAGCCGGGAATTAAAGCCCAGTGAAATACGGGATTTTACGCGAACCCACGGTTACCCGCCTACGGTATTAAAAGTGGCAATGGATGCCATCGCCATTTTTGTGGATAGACGCAATCCGCTGCCGGGTATGACCCTTGAGCAAGTTGACGCGGTGTTTTCTGAAACCCAGTTTTGTGGCAGCAATACCGCCATTACCAATTGGTCTCAGCTCGGCGTTGACGATATAGGCTATCGTTCTCCTATCAGGCTGTACGGTCGAAATTCAGTATCGGGTACTTACGGCTTGTTTAAAGTGATGGCGCTGTGCGATGGTGACTTTAAGAATACGGTAAACGAACAACCTGGCTCTGCATCTGTAGTATTGTCCGTGGCCAGCGGTACAGGTGCGATTGGCTATGCCGCTTACGGCTATAAAACCGCAGGAGTTCGCGCTCTGCCTTTAGGTGAGTCGCTAGATAGCTTAATCCCTCTTTCTATTGATACGGTGCGCAACGAAACGTATCCGTTTGCCCGTTTTCTTTATTTAGTGATAAATAAAAAGCCTGGTGAGCCTTTACCTACTCTGGAAAGGGAGTTTTTGCGCTATATCTTGTCACAGGAAGGGCAGCAGCAGGTGTTAAGAGACGGATATTTTCCCATTCGTGAAGACGTACTGGTACGCCAGCGCCGACTGCTTGACGAATAATAAGTACCATTCAGAACAACGCTAACCACTCTAATGCCGTTGAACAAATCAACAAGTTTTTTAGGTGGAAGCCTTTTTAAAGTCTACTTCACTCTACCTGCTATGTCATAATTGCGTCACAAATCAAAAGAGTATATTGACGAAAAACTGACTAATTGGGATTGAAAGAAGGGGCGGTTGACAATAAATAGAGTCTACGTTCGGTCAAAAATTTCATATTTTTACCAATTAAGTTTTGGAAAAATATACAAAAAACAAATCCCCAGTTGCCAAAGTAAGTCTTCTAAACGTTTTTTTAGCCCAAAATTGAACTTTTTCTATGAAACTTTTGTTACAGCGACTTAATGTAACAAATGTGTCATCTACCTCAGTTAAAGTTTCCGCGTTTTCAAAATCCATAACTATACCGTACCTGGAGAAACACATGGAACTTAAGCAACTTTTCAAGGCTTCAGCTATTGCTACTGCACTTGTTCTAGCAGGCTGTGGCGGCGATATTAATATCAGTGAAGGTGATATTGATAACAGCGTAACTAATAATAACGGTGGAAACACTGGTGGCGATACTGGTGGCGATACTGGTTCAGATGATACAGCTCCAGGTGAAGTAAGCTCTTTCCTAAGTGGTGAAGTTTCTGATGCGTTCGGCCAGTCGGTTGAAGTACGCGTTCTTTCTGGTCGTTTAACAGCTGATGATGCTGACGATCAAGGCGTTATCACGCTAACTAATGACACAGTGTGGGCACTTGAAGGTCCAGTATTTATTGGTAACGACAAAGCAGACAGCGTAACGCTAGCAATCGAAGAAGGTACAATCATCTTTGGTCGCACTGGTGCAGATTACCTTGTAGTTAGCCGTGACTCTCAAATTGAAGCAGAAGGTACAGCATCTTCTCCAATCATCATGACATCTTTCAACGACGTTGTAGGTGACGAAGTTGGAGCAGGCCAATGGGGTGGTGTGGTTATCCTTGGTAACGGTACTTCAACTAAATGCCCGCAAGACGGCTCTGACTGTGCGCTTCAGGTTGAAGGTGCAGAAGAGGGTGCAGTATTTGGTGGTACGGACGATACAGACAGCTCTGGTATCCTTAAATACGTAGTAGTGAAATACGCTGGTTTTGAAATTGCGCCAGACAACGAACTTAACGGTATTACATTTGGTGGTGTTGGTTCAGGTACAGAAGTTGACTATGTACAAGTACACAGCAACGCTGATGACGGTGTAGAATTCTTCGGTGGCGCGGTAAACGCGAAACACTTAGTTTTAACAGCTAACCAAGATGATTCAGTAGACTGGGACAACGGTTACAAAGGTAAGCTTCAGTACGTTTACGTTCAGCACGCTGCTGACAACTCTGACGCAAACCGCGGTATTGAAGGTGACGGCGACGGTGGTGACGGTCTAGAATTCTCTAAGCCAATGATCGCTA
Source organism: Alteromonas sp. G4i35 (assembly GCF_054960375.1). Taxonomy (NCBI): domain Bacteria; kingdom Pseudomonadati; phylum Pseudomonadota; class Gammaproteobacteria; order Alteromonadales; family Alteromonadaceae; genus Alteromonas; species Alteromonas sp. G4i35. Next base: position 172,106 of record NZ_JBHNZD010000001.1, read on the forward strand.
ACATGACAGTTATCGGTAACACTTTCGACACAGCTGACGCTGACTCTGAAGGTCTTCTGCTTCGCGACCAAACTGGCGCAAACCTAATGAACTTCCTAATTACTGGTCCAGAAGCAATGGGCGAGTGTTTAGAAATGGACACAGACGAAACGGTTCAAGCTAACCTTTCTGACGGTGACCTAACTATGACTTACTCAGCTATTGCCTGTTCTGAGCCGTTCAACACACCTGAAGGTGCAGTTGATCTAGAAGCTTGGTTTACAGGTCAAGAAGGCAATCAGCTAATCGCGTTTGAAGACCGTGCAAACCTTGGTCTTAACCCAGACGGTACACTTACAGCAGAAAGTGCGCTTCTTACTGCTGGTGGCGACGCATCTACATTGCTTGATACTTTCTTTGAAGCAAACACATTCATCGGTGCGATTGGTGAAGATGACTGGCGTCAAGGTTGGGCTTTTGGTTTTGGTGGCGGTAACATCGAACTAGCACAATCTGCTTCTGGCTGTCCATCAGGTACGACTTCTATCACGCCAGTAGACGGTTCAACTACTACGTGTGAAGTGTCTGGTACTATCACGTCTGACCTAACGCTTACAGAAGGTAACTTCTACGCGCTTTCAGGTGCAGTATTCGTGGGTGGTGATAAAGAAAACAGCGCAACCCTTACTGTTGAGCCAGGCGTAACTGTTTATGGCGCATCTGGTAACGACTACCTAGTAATTAGCCGTGACTCAGAAATTAATGCAAACGGTACTGCTGAAAACCCAATTACTTTCACATCACGTGACCACGTTGTTGGCGGTCTTGAAGCGGGTGAAGCTGGTCAATGGGGCGGCATGATCGTTCTAGGTAACGGCGAATCTACTAAGTGCCCTCAAGACGGTACCGACTGCTCACTTCAAGTTGAAGGTGCACAAGAAGGTGCAGTGTTCGGCGGAACTGACAACACAGATAGCTCTGGTACGCTTCGCTACGTTCGCGTAATGCACGGTGGTTTCGAAATCGCTCCAGATAACGAACTAAACGGTATCACGTTTGGCGGTGTAGGTTCTGGTACTACTGTTGAGTACGTACAAGTTCACAAAAACGCGGATGATGGTGTTGAGTTCTTCGGTGGTGCAGTAAACGTTAAGTACCTTACGTTAACAGGCATTCAAGATGACTCTGTAGACTGGGATAACGGCTACGTAGGTAAGCTTCAGTTCGTACTAGTTAAGCACGCTGAAGACAACTCTGATGCTAACCGCGCAATTGAAGGTGACGGTGACGGCGGTGACGGTACTGCGTTCTCTAACCCAATGGTTGCTAACATGACTATCATTGGTAACGAGTTCGACACTGCTGATGCTGATTCTGAAGGTGTTCTACTTCGCGACCAAACTAATGCACAACTTTACAACTTTGTTGTAACTGGTCCAGCGGGTATGGGTGAGTGTTTTGAAGCTGACCTAAGCGATGGCGACACTACGCTACTTGCTAACATGGACGGAACTAACACGCCTCAGCTTACTTTTGAAACATCTGTACTAGCGTGTGCGGAAAACATCAAAGACTCTGGCGACTTTAGTCAAGAAGATTGGTTCACTGCGCAGACAGGTAACAGCCTACTTGATAACACTGCAACAGTACTTAACGGTATTTACACAGTAGATGCAACAGTAGCGACTGACGTATCGACGCTAGACAGCTTCTTCTCTTCAGTAGACTTTATCGGCGCAGTTAAAGACGCTGATAACGACTGGACTGCGGGATGGACTGTTGGTCTTGAATAAGACTCAGTTCGCATAGCTAAAAACAAGCAAGTGCGTTGCAAAAGTGGCGCACTTGCTTTTAAGTTTGTAAAACACGAATAATTTTCGTGAAAGTATTCCTTTCTAAAGAGGTTCATCATGAACAGACCTGCTAACAGGTTTCTTCTAAAGCCCATTAGCTTAGCCGTTGCAGCAAGCATTTTGTTTCCAACGACTATAGCCAACGCTCAATCAAACGAAGAAGAAGTGATTGAGGAAGTTGTCGCTACCGGTACGCGCTTAAAAGGTACCGCGACAGCAGTAATGGAAGAACGTAAAAATCAAGCCTTCGTAGCTGATATCATGGGTGCTGAGCAGATTGCTCGTACTGGTGACAGTGATGCTGCGGGTGCACTTCGCCGTGTAACTGGTCTAACGCTGGTAGATGGTCGTTTCATCTACGTACGTGGTCTTGGTGAGCGTTACTCATCAACACAATTAAACGGCGCAATCGTGCCAAGCCCAGATCCAACGCGTAATGTAATCCCTCTCGACTTGTTCCCGTCGAGCATTATCGAAAGCCTTGCGGTTCAGAAATCGTATTCACCGTCTATGCCTGCTGCTTTCGGTGGTGGTAACGTAAATATCCGATTGAAATCTATACCTACACAGCGTGTTTTCAACGTATCAGCTGCGGTTGGTATCGATACGGAAAACTCTGGTGACGTGTTAGATTATGCTGGTGGTGGTCGCGATTGGACAGGTGAAGACGACGGTACACGCGCCGCTTCTGCTGCTATTCAAGAACGTTGGGATTCAAAGAACTTTCTAGACGACCTAGAGCCCGAGGAAGCGCTAGAGTTGTTCAAGGGCGTTAACAGAGAATATGGGCTTGAGAGAGAATCAGCTGACCCTGATATGCGCGTTAACGTTACCTATGGTGACAGTTATGACTACGATGAAGACTGGCGCTTCGGCTTCCTAGTGACTTCACGTTACTCAGCACAAACCCGTTCATCAGAAGAATACGAACTACAAGATCCTGACTTAGTCGGCGATGACATTATCAATGTACGCTTCTTTGACGATATTCAGGGTACTGAGCAAACGGTAACTTGGTCTTCACTATTAACACTAGGCGTAGACTATAATCGTCAACATCGTATTGATTACAGCCTTATCGTATTAAACGATACCCGTGATGAAATTCGCGAAATGTTTGGTAATACTGAAAACTTGAACCAAGCAGAAGGCTTGCGTATCCGCGATATCGACGTTCAGTACGAAGAGCGATCGCTTTATACCAATCAGCTTAAAGGCCAGCATACAATCCCAGAGCTTAATTTCATGGGGATTGATTGGACTTACTCGTTGGGGCGCTCTGTACGTCACGCACCGGGCAACTTCAACGCGCGTTTCGTAATGGAAGACGTGAACCAAGACGGCATCTTTGACGATGAAAACGAAATCTTCTTATCAGATGCACAGACTGCGGCACGTTACACCTTCCAAGATCTTCACGATCGTTTGGAAAACTTTGGCTATAACGTCACTTACCCAATGTCTTTTGGTAAGTGGGAAACCGAGTACAAAGTAGGTGCAAGCTTCGTAACCAAAACACGTACTGCCGAAAACCGCCGCTTTGACATTAATACACTTGGTGTTGAAGACCGTTCAATCCTAGACGGTAACGACTTTAGCGAAATCTTCAGTGACGATGTGTTAGACACGCTATCATTGTCTAGTCGCCCACTGATTCGTGATACAACCATTGCGGGTGATGATTACGTAGCAGGTCAAAAAATCGATGCTTACTATTTAGAAGCTGATTTCTTCTATGACAACAAGTGGCGTTTCACTGGTGGTGCACGTTATGAAGACTTCCGTCAAGTAGTGGCGCCATTAGATCCTCGTACTAACCAGTTCGATTTGAGCGACGAGGCTGACCGTTCTCAATTGGCGTTTCAAGAAGATGGATTTTATCCAGCGCTAGCTGTGACTTACTTCTTAGAAGACGACATGCAGCTAAGAGCGAGCATTGGCCAAACGGTAGTTCGCCCTGATCTTCGTGAAGTATCATCAGCGACTTACCTAGACCCACTAACTAACTTCCCAATCGCGGGCACGCCGGGTGTAAGTACAACGGATATCATTAACTATGATTTACGTTGGGAATGGTATCGTGAAGCAGGCAATAACCTATCGGTAGGCTTATTCTACAAAGACATGGAAGCGCCAATCGAATCGGTACAGTCTCCGGCTCAGGATGGCCCTCCGCTTATTCGTATTGCAAATGCTGAGTCTGGTGAAGTTTACGGTGTTGAAGTTGAATTCCTACAAGACTTAGCCTTCATTGGCGATGGTATTTGGGACAACTTGTTTACCACAGGTAACATCACTGTCAGTGATTCTGAAATCGTATTAGATCGTCAGAATATCGTTGAGCAAACTGGTGTTTCTGCGGCAATTACTAATGTTGAGCGCCGAATGACCGGCCACTCTCAGTATGTACTTAACATGCAGTTGGGTTACGACTCAGATAACGGTGAACACTCTGCGTCACTTGTCTATAACGTGTTCGGAGAGCGTATTCTAATTCCGGGTATTGACGGTTTCGATGATAACTTCGAGCAACCATTTCATTCACTTGATATGGTTTACAAGTACTATCCAGACTTTAATAGCACTGTCACATTACGTGTTCAGAATATCCTAGGCGAAGATCGTGAAATTGAGTTTAACGATACGCTGCTTAGGTCAGAAACAAGGGGTACAGGTATAAGGTTGTCATTCAAATACGACTTCTAAACCTGAACTTATTTGAAAGGCCGCTAATCAGCGGCCTTTTTTATGCGATAAAGATGACACTTTTGGTCTATTTATGACAGTTCCGTAATAAAACTGTCACAGAAAACTCCTATCCTACGCGCAGAAATTTATAGTCGGATACAACCGATTTCTTTTAACTTTAAAGGTTTGAATGTATGAAGCTTATCAATGCCTTGCTTGTGGCAGGTGCGCTAGCAGCGACACCCGTGCTTGCACAAGACGATGAAGTCTTAAAACCCGTTGTCGATGAGGCAGCGAAAATAAACGAGTCAGCGGCGAAATCGCAAGAAAAGATTAACGGTATTACCGACCAAATTGACAGCAAACTTCAACAGTTCAAAACATTGATGAAAGAAATCGAAGGCCTTGAGGTTTATAACACTCAGCTTCGTAAGCAAATCAATAACCAAGAACAAGAAATGGCAGACCTAAATGCTGCTATCGATGAAGTGTCTGTCGTCGAGCGTCAAATCACGCCACTAATGATGCGCATGATTGACGGCCTAGAGCAGTTTGTTGCGCTAGACGTACCATTCCTTCCAGAAGAGCGCGCAAATCGCGTTGCAGACCTTCGCGCTATGATGGACCGTGCCGACGTTGCTGCGTCTGAGAAATTCCGCCGCGTAATGGAAGCGTATCAAGTAGAGATGGACTACGGCCGCACTATGGAAGCGTACAGCGGTATTCATTCAATTAACGGTCAAGAGCGTGACGTTGAATTCCTACGCCTTGGTCGCACAGCGCTAATTTATCAAACACGTGATGCAAGCATGCAGGGTGTTTGGAACAAGCAAACTCGTCAGTGGGAAGAGCTTGATAGCAGCTACCGTACACAAATTACAAAAGGTCTGCGCATGGCGAAGAAGCAACTTGCACCAGACTTGCTAATGCTGCCAGTGGCAATTACAGACTAAGAGGTTGATGAGAATGTTTAACACAGTAAAACGTATCGCTGTTGGTCTAGCAGCCCTTAGCATCAGCGTTGGTGCTTTCGCACAAAGCGACCGTGCCATGGACTTAGACGCACTTCTTAAGCAACTAGAAGAAGGTCAGTTCGCACAGTCACAGCAAAACAAACAGCGCGAGCGTGATTTCCAAGCGCAACGTGCAGAGCAAGATCGCATTCTTCGCGAAACGCGTGAAAAGCGCGATCAAATGCTTGCACAATCAGAGCAGCTTGAAACTCAGTTCGAAGAAAACGAATTCAAACTGGCTGACTTAAACGGTGCACTAGACACGCGTCTAGGTTCATTAAAAGAGCTATTCGGTGTGCTGCAGCAAATCGCTGGCGACACCAAAAACAAATTCTATAACTCGGTTATTTCTGCTCAAATTCAAGGCCGTTCAGAGTTCCTTGACCAAATGGCACAAGATATGGGTTCAAGCTCAAAACTTGCTTCAATTGAAGAGATTGAGCGCGTGTGGTTTGAAATGCAGCGTGAAATGACTGAATCAGGCAAGGTGACTACCTTTACCACTGACGTTGTTGAAGCAGGCGGCGAGAAAGTGAACAAGTCTGTTGTACGTGTAGGTCCGTTCGCGCTAGTTGCCGACGGTAAATACCTAGACTACAACGGCGTGACCGGCACAGTGTCTGAACTAGTACGTCAGCCTGCTGACCGTTACAACGATTCTGCGGCAGAGCTTCAAGCATCAAATGGCGAGTTAGTTCAATTCGGTATCGATCCAACAGGTGGTTCTATCCTAGGTCTTCTTGTTCAAGCGCCTAATCTTAAAGAGCGTGTAGAGCAGGGCGGTGTTGTAGGTTATATCATTCTTATCGTTGGTGCATTCGGTCTTCTACTTGCCCTTGAGCGTCTTGTAACGCTGACGCTTATTCGCATGAAAGTGAACAAACAGCTTAAGAGCAAAGAAGTAAACACAAACAACCCGCTTGGCCGTGTACTTAAAGTACGTGACGAGCACCCAGACGCCGACGTTGAAGCACTTGAACTTCACCTTACAGAAGCGATTTTGGGCGAAGTGCCTAAGTTAGGTCGTAACCTAACTATCATTAAGATTATCTCTGTTGTAGCACCGCTTATGGGTCTGCTAGGTACGGTAACCGGTATGATCAACACCTTCCAGGCTATCACCTTGTTTGGTACGGGTGACCCGAAACTGATGGCAGGTGGTATTTCAACAGCACTTGTAACAACAGTACTAGGTCTAGTTGTAGCGATTCCAATGACACTGCTTTATGCAATGCTTAACACACGTTCTAAGAACATTGTGTATATCCTACAAGAACAGGCGTCTGGCGTAATTGCAGAGCGCGCTGAGCGAGGCTAATCATGATCGAGTTTCTAGAAGCAATTCGCGATTTCACAGAAACAGGTGGCCAGGTTCTCCTGGTCATCGGTCTGCTGATATTCGTTATGTGGCTTTTGATCCTCGAGCGTGCGATGTATCTGATGGTTTGGCACAAGCAAGCCAAGAAAGAAGCGATAGCAATGTGGACAGCACGTGCCGATCGCTCTTCTTGGTTCGCTGAGCAAGTTCGTCAGAAAACGATTTCACAGTTAACCATGCGCCTAAACGGCAGCATCCCAATTATCCAGTCACTGGTTGCGCTTTGTCCGCTGCTAGGCTTGATGGGAACGGTTACCGGTATGATTGAAGTGTTCGATGTAATGGCGATTGCGGGCTCAGGTAATGCTCGTTCAATGGCGTCAGGTGTATCGAAAGCCACTATCCCCACAATGGCGGGCATGGTTGGCGCACTTTCAGGCGTATTCGCCGCTACCTGGTTAACTCGTATGGTGAAATCAGAACGCACGCATCTTGAGGATGCATTGATTATTCAACGTTAATGCTAGCTAAGCGTTAAGGTAAGGTATTTATTATGAAGCAGCACTTTCAAAACTTAGTCGATGAAGAAGAAGCAGCCATCGACATGACGCCCATGCTGGACGTTGTATTTATCATGTTGATCTTCTTCATTGTGACTGCGTCATTTGTGAAAGAAGCGGGTATCGATGTTAACCGTCCAGAAGCAGCAACTGCTGTGAAAAAGGACCGCGCTAATATCCTTATCGCTATTTCAGATAAAGGCGAAATTTGGATTAACAAACGCCGCATTGACGTTCGCGCTGTGCAAGCGAACATTGAGCGCTTACACGCTGAAAACCCTCAGGGTACTGTTGTGATTCAGGCCGATAAGAAGGCTACAACAGAAACCTTGATTAAGGTTATGGACGCGTCGCGAGCCGCTGGCGTTTACGATGTTTCGATTGCAGCCCAAGAGCAATAAATCATGCCACGATATTTAATCGCATTTGTTATTTCCCTTGCGATCACGTTAGGCCTATTCTTCTTGATGCAATCGCTTATCAAGATGGGTGGCAGCGCACTAACTGAGCCGCCTAAGGGAAGCGTGCTTGACTTCGTAAGGGTTAAGCAGGATGAACAGGTTGAGAAAAAAGATCGTAAGCCGAAGAAACCACCTAAGCCTGAAGAGCCGCCACCGCAAATGGAGCAACCTCAAATGGACTCACCTTCTCCAGATGCAGAAGGTACGTCGATGGACTTTGGTGCTGAAGTCGGAGACGACATCTCGCTAGAAGGCGGGTTGGCCCTCGAATCCGGTGACGGTGAATATCTTCCTATTGTTAAGGTTGCGCCAGTGTATCCACGACGTGCACTTCAACGGGGTATTGAAGGTTTCGTTATTGTTGAATTTACAGTAACTAAACAAGGTGCAGTACGCGACCCAATTGTTGTTGAAGCTAACCCTTCAGGTATTTTTGAACAAGCGGCTATTGATGCGGCAATGAAGTTCAAATATAAGCCTCGAGTGGTAAATGGCGAAGCAACGGAAGTGTCTGGTGTACAAAACCGTATTACGTTCCAAATTGACGGGTAACAGAACATGATGAGAAAACAGACGAATACATTGCTTAGTGCACTGGCGTTTGCATTTGCATCGGCCACAGTATCTGTACCTACTATGTTCATTGCTTCTAACGCTACAGCGCAAGAGGCTGAGCAGCAAGATGGACAAGAGATAAAAGCTAGTGATAAGCAAACCCGTCGCGTGCCTACGCTTCGCGGTAAAGTCTACGAGCAGCTAGCCCGTGCACAAACGGCAGCTGATGAAGCGGGCAATGTAGAAGAAGCTATTTCCATTTTGAAAGAAGTGGAAGATAAGTCTCATTCTATGAACGCCTACGAAAAAGCGATGATGTACAACTTTTTCGGCTTCATTTATTACAACAACGAAGACTATGCAAAAGCGTTGGAGTCGTTTGCCAAGGTAGTAGAGCAACAGCCTATTCCTGAAAAGTTCGAAATGACTACACTTTTCAGTTTGGCGCAGCTTAACCTTATGCAGGGTAATTACGACGATACCATCACTTACTTAGAGCGTTGGGAAAGTCTTAATGCGGGCCCTGTGCCGGTGAAAAACAAAGTCATCAAGGCTCAAGCGTACTATCAGAATAAACAGTACGAGCAAGCCGCAACGTGGATTTCTGAAGCCGTTGCCGATCACGAAGCGGAAGGCATGATCCCTGACGAAGGTTGGTTAATACTACAGCGTGCTATTTTCTATGAACTCAAGCAGCCTCAAAAGGTTAAAGACGTTCTGGTTAAAATGGTGAAGCTATTTGACGAGCCTAAGTATTGGATCCAGCTAGCGGGTATGTACGGTGAGCTAGGAGAAGAGCGCAAGCAGTTGGCTATTATGGAAACCGCCTATCAGCGCGGGTTCGTTAATACATCCGCTGATGTGTTTAACATGGCGCAGCTTTATTACTATCATCGCGTACCTTACAAAGGTGCTAAGTTGATGGAGCAGGCGATGAACGACGGCGTGCTAGAGAAAAACTTGCGCAACCTTAAGTTCTTAGGCCAAAGCTGGTCACTTGCTAAAGAGCAAGACAAAGCCATTCCCGTTATGATGCAAGCGGCTGAACTGTCTGAAGACGGTGAGTTAGATGCACAGTTAGCGCAAATTCTTCTTAATGAAGAGCGTTTCGACGATGCAATTGCTGCGGCAGACCGAGCGGTTGAAAAGGGCGATTTGAGAAACCCTGGTTTGGTTTACCTGATTAAAGGCATGGCACTTTACAACAAGAAGCAATATGCCCTTGCGCTTAATCAGCTAGCTGAAGCAGAAAAGCATCAGAAAAGTCGAGCCATGGCACAGCAATGGAAGCAGTTTGTGCAGGGCGAAAAGCGTCAGGCAGACGCCATTGCAGCTGAGCTAGGTACAAGTTAAGTATCGTACTTTCGTTAATACATCATTTAAAAGGGTCGAATAATATTCGACCCTTTTTTATGCGCTAGGGAAAAGTACTTGAGGCAATAAGTCAGACACCGAGGCCATCTTTCCTTCTGCCTCTAACTGGTTCCAATAGCGTTTGGTTTCTAAAACCTCTTCCTTTATTGAAAGAAAGCAGTCGACCAATACGGGATCAAAGTGCTGGCCTGAACCTCGTTTAAGATGATCAAAAGCATCATCGTCAGCCCACGCTTTTTTATAAGGCCTTTTCATTGTAAGGGCGTCGAAAACATCGGCGATAGCTACTATACGTGCACTTTCAGGTATCGCCTCTTCCTTTAATCCTTGTGGGTAGCCTGTGCCATCCCACTTTTCGTGATGACATAAAGCAATCTCGGCTGCGAGGTTAAAGAGCGGGGTATCACATTGAGACAGTATTCTGTGCCCTATTTCAGCATGGGAGCGCATAACCTCCATTTCGCTCAAAGATAATCGCCGAGGTGCTTTTAATATTGCGTCTGCAATACCTATTTTGCCTGTGTCATGCATTGGAGCAGCTTGCGCGAGCAGGCACGCTTTTTCGAAAGGCCAACCGTGAGCCAGAGCAAGACATTGGCTGTAAGCTGCCATCCGCCAAATATGATGACCGGTGTCGGTATCATTGTAATGACCAGCGGCAGCTAGCATGCTGATTGCACTTTGTTGGCTTTTACTTAGTTCCTTAGTACGCGCCGCTACAAGGTTTTCAGCCGTCCGCATTTGATGGGCTAAACTAATGTGGGTTTTAACGCGAGCGAGGGTGATACTAGGTGATACGGGTTTGGTTATGTAGTCTACTGCACCAAGTTTGAAACCTTTTTCTTCGTCCTCTCCTTGAGTTAAGGCTGTAACGAAAATAACAGGTATATGGCTAAGCGCCTCGTTAGCTTTGAGTTTTTTACATACCTCAAACCCGTCCATACCGGGCATCATTATATCTAACAATATAAGGTCGGGAGTAAACTGCTGGGTAATCTTAAGTGCTATTGTTCCCGAAGGCGCAACCTTTACATCATAGTAAGGGCCTAAAATGCCTAATAGAATATCGATATTTGCGGGCTCATCATCAACCACTAATATGCTAAACCTATGTGCTTCATTACGTTGATTATTCATCGGTAATATCGCCTATCAGTTGCGTAATAACCGCTTGAGCACTTTCGAAATCGTAAATGGTAGCAAGCTGTTTCAATCGGTTAATCTTATGTGCATAGACCGACTCGCTGTAATTGGCTGCCAATACGTTGATGTATTCAACCGCTTTCGCGTCATAAGATTGAAGCGCCTGCTCAACGTTGCGTAGGGTCGATAGCATGGAGGATTTATCGAAGTTAGTACCGTTTTGATGGATATTGTCGGTGTCGTTCTTATCGATAGTGTGAGCAATTAGGCGTAGCGTTGCATCTAGCTGAAACGATAAGTTTGTTACGTGTCTTGCATTAACAGCTTCATTTCTCTCTTGTGCTTCTATAAGAGGAAGCAGGCTTTGCTCAAGCGTTGTGGCGCCAATAAGCTGAGCATCTTCAAGCAGAGAGGTTAACAATTTCGACGTGTACGTCTGTGTATGAAAAATATCGAGCAAGTCAGACATAACACCACGCTGGCTGTAGGTTTTATAAAATGTTAGCAGCGACGAGATAAACTGGCTCATTTCGTCCGGAGGGTTTATTTCAATGTAACCTGAATGTATGTGAATATCGATGGTATGAACGATTTCATCCGCGGTTGCGGGTTTGACTAAGTGTTGACACATACCGGCGGTAAGCGCGCTTTCAGAAGCCTCCCGAGACTCATCGGCACTAAGCGCAATAATTGGCGTATACCAATCTTTTTTCTGGGTAAGTTGTTCTGCAACTTCATAGCCCGATATGCCGGGTAAGTAGCAATCCAAGAGTATAGCGTCAAATTTGCTCATTTCGCATAACGCAAGTGCCTGCTCACCCGATGAAGCAACAGCAACATTAATACCTAGATCAGAAAGTATTTGCTGGCTAATCTCTACACTAATTGCGTCGTCATCTACCACAAGCACATGTTTGTTTAAAAGGCGCCTGGTTCGCCATTTTCGACTTTCAAGGCCTTCTAGTGTCCGTTTACTGAGTGATAGTTGAGCTGGAGATAGTGTTGAAATAAGTTCTGTGTCGGTAAACGGAAGCTCAATGATATTTATATTTTGAACAAGGGCACTTCCCATTCGCTTTTGCACGTCTTGCTTGTTGAGGGGACTGATTAATGTAGTAAGGTTTAACGACTGATATTCACCAAACTGCATGTGTTTAATGAAGCTATTCCAGCTTTGCTCGTCATCCGGTAAAAAAGCGATAGTTTGAGAGGCTTTACTCGGCAATAGCCCTTCAACCTGGTCGATTATTTGGCAGTGAATGTTATGTCTGTTCAATGTTGCCGCAAGTATTTCGCATCCTTGGCTCACGCTTTCGTGTGTTTGAATGCACAGTACATTGTCGGGAACCGATACGGGAAGTTGAGGGCCTGTACCAGGGCCTTCATCAGAACAGACAGGCAATGCAAAAGAAAAACAGCTTCCCTTGTCTACCTCGCTTTCCAAGGTTAAGTCACCACCCATCAGTTCAACCAGACGCTTACATATCGCAAGGCCAAGGCCGGTTCCCCCATACTCTCTGGAAATGGATGCATCAGCCTGAACAAAGGCTTTGAAAAGTTTTGATTTTACATGCTCACTGATACCCATACCGGTATCGGAAACACTGAATGCTAATTGATTTTCGCGCTTTTCAACCGTCAGTATTATGTGGCCGCTGGCGGTAAATTTTATAGCATTACTTAAAAGGTTGAGCAGTACTTGGTATATCTTTTCGCTGTCGCCACGGCATTGCAAATTAGTATGGCACCGAATATCAAAAAGCAACTGAAGCTGTTTTTGTTGCGCCTTTACTTGAAAGACTTGAGCGAGTTTATCGATGGTTTTTGTTAAGGTGAAGGGCTCATCAACTATCTCTATTTTATCTGCTTCCACTTTAGAAAAATCGAGAATGCTATTCATCAGGTCTAACAATGCTGTAGAGCTACGCTGCACTTTTTCTAAATATTGCTGACGTTGCTCATTGTCGGTGGATTCTAGGGCAAGGTGAGTGAGGCCGATAATGGCGTTCATCGGTGTTCTTATTTCATGGCTCATTGTGGCAAGGAAGTCGCTTTTTGCCTTGTTAGCACTTTGGGCTTCGTCATAAGCCTTTTGGAGTTTTTGTTCAATGGCTTTTTGACCGCTTATGTCGTTAAATACGCCCACGTGTCCATCGGGCTTTCCTTCTTTATCGAGCAGAGGAACCGCAACAATAGATATGGGAAAAAGGCGGCCCCGTTTATCGGTGAAGAAGTCTTCATAAGACGTGTAAGACTGACCGCTTCGGATAGTGAGGTTAACTGGACATTGCTCTCTAGGAAGGAGAGTTCCATCCCCTTTTTGATAATGGACCGTGTCGTGGAAACGTCGGCCTTGTAATTCGTCAAGCGACCACCCTAATAATCGCGAGGCAGCGGGATTGAGAAACTGTGTTGTACCTTCACCGTTTACGGCATACACACCCTCGCCGATGCTATCAGTGATACTTCGATAGAACGCGCGCCCTTCGGAAAGTCTCGTCTCTAATCGCTTTTGTTCTGATATATCGGTGGCAATAGCAATTAGGTGGTCTACCCGCGGCGGTGACTTAATGACGGGAACCAGAGTGGCAAATACGTACCAAGGTTCGCCCAACTTAGTCAGACTATGTACTTCGCCTTGCCAGGTTTGGCCTTGAGATAGCGAAACAAAAATATCTGATTTTTCCTGCTCGGACATATTGGTAATATCGAATGCGGAGATATTTTCCCCAATTATCTCGTCAATTGAAAAACCAGATAGTTGGCTGCACTTGTCATTAGCGCTTAGAATTTTACCGTTTACGTCCATTGTCGCAACAATGCCGTGTTTATCCATGGCCTGCCGCTGTAAAAGCTGCGCGCTCATGTGAACTCTCCTACAACAATGTTGAATTGCAGGACAGAACGACGGCTAGTTTTGACAGACAATGTCATAAATTGCATATGTGCAACAAAAGTGAATGGGGTATAGATAAGTTATAGTCTGTACCGCGCTTATTTCCAATGAAATCAGATTATCCTTTGGTAGCAATAACCTGATTTTTCAATGGAAAACGCGTAAAACTAGGTATTAAGCGCCGCGCTGAATGTGCGGCGCAAGTGGGGGAGTCATTAGGCCGAACGAAGCTCTCTACGTAGAATTTTTCCGACGGTAGATTTTGGTAGCTCGTCAAGTATCGTGATCGACTTAGGGATCTTGTAATTTGTGAGGTGCTGTTTACAAAAATCAATGACGTCTTGTGTCGATACATCGCTTGAAACAGTAATAAATGCACACACTCGCTCACCGGTCTTTTCATCGGGTTTACCCACAACTGCGGCTTCCATCACGCTAGGGTGAGTTGTAAGTACATCTTCAATCTCGTTCGGATAGACATTAAAGCCAGAGACAATAATCATATCTTTTAAACGATCTACAATTTTAATTGCCCCAGATTCGGTGCGAATGCCAATGTCCCCGGTTTTAAAGAAGCCATCTTGGGTCATGACTTTGGCAGTTTCGTCGTCTCGGTTCCAATAACCCAGCATAACCTGAGGTCCGCGAACTGCAATTTGCCCCGACTCACCATCGGCCACCGGCTTATCATGGCTATCCAGTAACGCAACTTCAGTGCCTTCTAGTTCGTGCCCCACCGTGCCGATCTCTTCTTTACCTGGAATGTTAAAAGATACAACTGGCGCAGTTTCTGATAGCCCATAGCCCTCGGTGATGGTGTTCCCGGTTACGTCTCGCCAAATAGATACTGCGGCTTGAGTAAGTGCGGTGCCGCCAGACATTGTGAGGTGTAATTTAGAAAAGTCTAACTTTGCAAATTCAGGGTGTCTCCCAAGACCAACAAACAAGGTGTTGATCCCCATGAATGCTGAAATTTTATGGGGCTTGAGTGTTTGAATGAAACCGTCGATATCCCGTGGATTGGGTATAAGAATTATCTGAGTACCTTTGGCAAAGAGCGCCATCATTCCAACCGTAAATGCATAAATATGATAAAGCGGTAATGGGCATACCAACACTTCTTCACCATCTTTGAAGCCCTCACCAATACGGTCGAGCATTTGGATGCAGTTAGCTAAAACGTTTTTATTACTTAAGGCTGCGCCCTTCGATACCCCTGTAGTACCACCGGTGTATTGCAACATGGCGAGTTCATCTAGAGCAATAGAAGGACGTTCAAATGCAGGCAGTGTATTGCCTAGCTCCACTGCTTGTGTGAATGAAACCGTACCATCGAGATTTGGTGCAGTGTTAGGGTCTAAAAGCTCTGTTGCCGATGTGGTGATAACGGTTTCGATACTAGTATCATCTTTTATGCTTGTGAATTTGGGGAGCAAATCACCCAGAATAACCAGAGCTTTCGCGCCACTATCAGTGAACTGGTGCTTCATCTCGCGTTCGGTATAAAGCGGGTTTGTATTTACTACAACAAGGCCTGCGCGTAAGGCAGCATAAACAACAATAGGGTTTTGAATTAAATTAGGAAGTTGTATGGCGACTTTGGTACCAGGAGACAATTTAGCTTCGTGAACAAAGTAGCGGGCTAACGCTGATGACTTACGGTCTATCTCGGCAAATGTAAGTGTTTGTCCAAGCGCCGTATACGCTGGCCTGTCGGCAAATTTTTGCAAAACGCTTTCAATATAATCGGCTAAGCAGGTCACGTTATCAGGATAAGTTATCATGTTGCTTGTTCCTAGTAGGGCAAAGTAAGTAGGGTGTTTATGCCTTACAGTAGCAAACTTAACTTTTCATTTACATCAGGGTTGGGTTATTTAGTATTATAATTTTTAGTTATCAATTGTTTGTAGAACTATTACTTAAGTAACTATATAGCCCACCAGCACAGATGCCTGCCATGCATTGTGCGGCAAGTCCTAAGGTAGTGCGAGCGCCTGCAATTAGGGTCACATTCAATATGGGCTGCATGGCAATGAGCATTAATAAGAACGACAGGCCTCCCGCTATTGTGAAAAGAATAAATCGGGTACGGTTGGAAGAGCCACTAGCATTTTGATTAAGACGTCTAACAATGAAATGTGTCGCCAAGAATGCCAACAATAAGGTAACGGCAATAATCACGCCGTAAGTAGGCAAAAGGCCTAGTGCATCTTGCCATATCATGAAAAACCAATCGCTTGGATTCATATCGACATCAATTCGAATGAGTCCGATTAAAACGGCACACGAGTGAAACGTACTTGCTAGTAGAAAGCCGACGGCCCATGATGGTAAAAAATGGAAAATAGTGCGTCGTATTAGGTTGTTCATTTTTGTAGTCCAAGATTTGTCGCACAGTGCATTAGAACAAAACTCAACAGGCCTCAAATGGTTTGAGCGTGGCAATAGGGTATACCATAGTATGTTAAGTAAAAGAGGACAATCACAATGAAGTTATGGCGTACGATGATCGGTTTACTGGCTTTTTCTTTATTGGGAGCTGCTTTAGCTCCTGCTTTTGCCGTAACTACTGCCACTGAACTCACTCAAAAGCACGCATCTAATTCTGAGCAACATGAAGCAGGTAGCTCAAATCTAACGGCTTATGAAAATTTTGACCAGCATGTCGTGACAAAAGATATCGCTACCTCACTGGCGTTTCCCAAGGCCTTAACGACGGTTATCGATAAGGCTCAGGCAAGCACCCATATATTGATAGTAACGCGAGATGGTGAGCTGGTAATTATTGACAATAAGGGGGAAAGTGCGCGGTTTTCTTTAATGCTCGATGACTTGTACACTAAAGGGCAAGGAGGCGTACTCGATCTTCTTATACCCTCGCAATTCCCTGAAGACAGAACCGTGTTGCTGAGTTATTCCAAGGGGAGCGATAGTGCAAACCGTCTTGCCATAGTAAAAGGACAGCTTTCCCTTACTTCTGGCATTACTAACATTCAGCCAGTGTTAGCACTGGCACAAGCCAAAGACACGCCTGTGCACTACGGTGGGAAACTGCTTCAACTAGAGGGCAGTGCTTTAAACACAAAACAGGGCTTTTTGGTTACGACAGGAGATGGCTTTGATTATCGCGAGCAAGCGCAAGTTATCAGTTCACAACTAGGAAAAGTGCTAGGGTTCACAATAGACGGCAAGCCGTTGGCCAACCCTCCTTTTCCTGATAACCCCTTTATTTTTAGTATTGGACACCGCAATCCCCAAGGACTTGTAAAGGGGAGTGACGGCAACCTATTTTTGCATGAGCACGGCCCAGATGGCGGTGATGAAGTAAACCTTTTACAACAAGGCGCAAATTATGGTTGGCCAGTTGTTACACTAGGCAAAGACTATTCCGGCGCTAGAATTTCGCCTTTTTCGACCTATCCGGGTATGACTGGCCCCATTGTAGACTGGACACCTTCTATAGCGCCATCCTCCATGATCTACTATTCCCATGGGCGTTTCCCGATGCTAGCTAATACGTTACTTGTTACCAGTTTGAAAGCCAAAGCTTTGTATGCAGTTAGAGCCGTATCGAACGAATATATCTCTACAAAAATTTTTGAGGGACCTGGGGAACGGCTGCGGGATATTGCGCTTGATCATCAAGGTAACCTGCTTCTTTTGACCGATGGTGAAAATGGAAGAGTGATCGAGGTATCGCCAAGAGGAAATTAGGCACAGAAAACATTAATAAATGAAATTTTGTTTCAAAATTGATGGTAATTTGTACTGGTAGCACCATAAATAAAATGAATGTCTGTCATAAGTGCAACACTATTATTTATCTTTATTGGTCAAACCATTCAAGCTAAATATCGTCATTGATTTCAAATGGTTTGCTTCTAACTGCATGAAATTATTGGCTTAATTTTGCTTTTAATTAAAATTCGTTTTTCTAGTAAAAATGTAAGTGCTTTAACACAACGACAGTTTAGGCGGGTGAATACCTAACTGTTTACTTTCAGTCATTACGTAACCGCTAAAAATCGGTTAAAATATCCCTCATTTTTATATGCGTATAGCTAAGACCGACTTAACACTACGCCCAAGTAAAACTAAGACCGAGAGAACTATATGAGTTTGTATTCAGAATATCTGGCAGAGATCGAAACCCGTAAAACGGAACTAGGTCTTAACCCTAAGCCAATCGACAGTGCAGATCTGCTGTCTGAAATTATTGCTCAAATTAAAGATACAACAAACGAGCATCGCGAAGACTCTCTAAAATTCTTTATCTATAACACGCTTCCAGGTACTACACCTGCGGCGGGTGTTAAAGCACAATTCCTAAAAGAAATTGTACTTGGCGAAGAAAAAGTAGAAGAAATTACCCCTGAGTTTGCGCTTGAACTACTTTCACACATGAAAGGTGGTCCGTCTGTAGAAGTACTACTAGACCTAGCACTTTCTGATGACGAAGCGGTTGCTAAGCCTGCGGCAGAAGTATTGAAGACTCAAGTTTATCTATACGAAGCTGACACTGAGCGTCTTGAAAATGCATTCAAAGCTGGCAATGCTATTGCTAAAGACGTACTAGAAAGCTACGCAAAAGCTGAATTCTTTACCAAGCTTCCTGATGTTCCAGAGAAAATTGAAGTTGTGACTTACATCGCCGCTGAAGGTGATATCTCAACTGACCTTCTTTCTCCAGGTAACCAAGCGCACTCACGTGCCGACCGTGAACTTCATGGCCAGTGCATGATCTCTCCTGAAGCGCAGCAAGAAATTGTTGAACTTGGTAAGAAGCACCCGAATGCTAAAGTGATGCTTATCGCTGAAAAAGGCACAATGGGTGTAGGTTCATCTCGTATGTCTGGTGTGAACAACGTTGCACTATGGGCAGGTGAGCCAACAAGCCCTTACATTCCATTTGTAAACAAAGCGCCAATTGTTGCTGGTACTAACGGTATTGCGCCAATCTTCCTTACTACTGTTGACGTAACCGGTGGTATTGGTCTTGACCTTAAGAACTGGGTTAAGAAAACTGATGAAAACGGTGAAATCGTTCGCGATGCAAACGGTGACCCAGTACTTGAAGAAGCTTACTCAGTAGCAACTGGTACTGTACTAACTATCGATACTAAGGCGAAGAAGCTTTACAACGGTTCAGAAGAACTTGCTGACGTATCTGCATCATTTACTCCTCAAAAAATGGAGTTCATGAAAGCCGGTGGTTCTTACGCAGTTGTATTCGGTAAGCAGCTACAGTCTTTCGCAGCACGTACTCTAGGTACAAAAGCGCCAGCCGTATATGCAGCGTCGAAAGAAGTGTCTCACGAAGGCCAAGGCCTAACAGCGGTTGAAAAAATCTTTAACCGTAATGCAGTTGGCGTAAATTCAGATGCTCCGCTTCACGCTGGTTCTGACGTGCGCGTTAAAGTAAACATTGTAGGTTCTCAGGATACGACTGGCCCAATGACGTGCCAAGAGCTTGAGTCAATGGCCGCTTCAACGATTTCTCCTGTTGTAGATGGTGCTTACCAGTCTGGTTGTCACACGGCATCAGTATGGGACAAAAAAGCACAAGCTAACATCCCTAAGCTTATGTCGTTCATGAACAACTTTGGTGTAATCACTGCACGTGATCCTAAAGGCGTTTACCATGCAATGACTGACGTTATTCACAAAGTGCTTAACGACATTACAGTAGACGATCGTGCCATTATCATCGGTGGTGACTCGCACACGCGTATGTCTAAAGGTGTAGCATTCGGTGCCGACTCAGGTACGGTAGCACTAGCACTTGCAACGGGTGAAGCGGCAATGCCAATCCCTGAGTCTGTGAAAGTTACTTTTAAAGGTAGCATGAAAGAGCACATGGACTTCCGTGACGTGGTTCACGCGACTCAAGCGCAAATGCTTAAGCAATTCTCTGGCGAGAACGTGTTCCAAGGTCGTGTAATTGAAGTTCAAATCGGTACTCTATTGGCTGACCAAGCATTCACATTCACTGACTGGTCTGCAGAAATGAAGGCGAAAGCATCAATCTGTATCTCAAATGACGAGACAATGATTGCGTCGCTTGAACTTGCTAAGAGCCGTATCCAAATCATGATCGACAAGGGCATGGACAACGAAGCGAACATGCTTCAAGGCCTAATTGACCTAGCTGATAAGCGTATTGCTGAAATCAAGTCTGGTGAAGAGCCAGCGCTTGCGCCAGATGACAACGCGAAGTACTACGCAGAAGTGGTTATCGATCTAGATCAAATCGACGAGCCAATGATTGCTGACCCAGACGTAAACAACGAAGACGTATCTAAGCGTTATACCCACGACGTTATCCGTCCAGTTTCTTACTATGATGGTAAGCCAGTAGACCTAGGTTTCGTTGGTTCTTGTATGGTGCACAAAGGCGACATGCAAATCATCGCACAAATGCTGCGTAACCTAGAAAAGCTTAACGGTTCTGTTGAATTCAAAGCGCCACTAGTTGTAGCTCCACCTACATATAACATCGTTGACGAGCTAAAAGCGGAAGGCGATTGGGACGTTCTAGCGAAATATGCAGGCTTCCAGTTCGATGATGCTAAGCCTAAAGAAGCGGCGCGTACTAAGTACGACAACATTCTTTACCTAGAGCGTCCTGGATGTAACCTATGTATGGGTAACCAAGAAAAGGCTGAGCCAGGCGATACAGTTATCGCGACATCTACACGTCTTTTCCAAGGTCGTGTTGTAGCTGACTCTGCTGAGAAGAAAGGTGAATCACTACTAGGCTCTACGCCGCTAGTAGTACTTTCAACGGTTCTTGGTCGTTTCCCAACGACAGAAGAGTACAAGCAAGCAGTTGCAGGCATTGACCTAACTAAGTTTGCTCCACCTTCTGAAGACTTGGCAGTTAAGCCTAAGTTCGAAGCAGATGTAGCCGTAAAGCGCGTATAAGTACTTAACGCTTTCAAACGCATTAAAAGCCCCAACCTCGGTTGGGGCTTTTTTGTACCCGAAATAATGGGGTCAGAGTACATTAGTACGGTAATAGAGCTAGCGGTAAACAGCTAGAAAAGTACTCTGACCCCATTATTTTTATGCAGAGTTGTTGTTTGGTACTTATACTGAGTTATTAGTCATTTAATAATACTTAGAAACCCTAATGCCAAAGCAGTACTCTACAAAGCCTGAATCATTTGGCGAAGTTACATCGGCCTTGCAAAAAGCTG
This sequence comes from Alteromonas sp. G4i35, assembly GCF_054960375.1. Lineage (NCBI taxonomy): Bacteria > Pseudomonadati > Pseudomonadota > Gammaproteobacteria > Alteromonadales > Alteromonadaceae > Alteromonas > Alteromonas sp. G4i35. The sequence continues at coordinate 193,145 of NZ_JBHNZD010000001.1, forward strand.
GCTTCAAAATTCTGCTGGTTTTTTCTTTACTCATCTTAGCGGTAATCGTCATAGCCCAACCCCAAAATGTGTATGTGGCAGTATTTTTCGGCCTGTCTTGGTGTGCAATTTCGGTAGCGGGAATTATCTTTTCTAACTACAAAGAACCTTTGGCGAAATTGTGGGCAATACTCACCATTCCCGTCGCGCCTTACCTTGTAATAAGCAATGGGCTCATGCCCGCAACCTTAGTTCCAATTGCTACTATTTTTCCCATTTTACTGCTTTCTAATGGTTGGCGAATAAGTGCAATGGTAGTACTCGCATGCTGTACTTTTCTTGTGCCGTTTTACGAAGGGGATTATGACAAGGGCCTTTGGCTAAGGCTTTGTGTGACCAACCTTGTTGTGTCCCTTCTTATCTATGCTCTAGCGAGCCAATTAGAGAAAGCCCTTGTAGAGAGTAAAAACAAAACTCTTGAGCTAAACAGGGCGCTTGCAAGCGAAAAGCAAGCGTCGGCTGCACAATCACGATTCCTCGCCACTATGTCACACGAGATTCGCACGCCATTAAACGGTATTTTGGGATTGACTGATGTAGTGCTTTCTCATGATATTTCGGAAAGTGCACGGCCTAACCTCGAGAAGATTCAGCGTTCAGGATTCTCGCTAAACCGTATTTTGAACGACATATTAGATCTCTCCAAACTGAATGCGGGAAAACTTGCGCTGGAGATCATTCCCTTTGACCTAAAAAGTACTGCCAAAGATTGCGTGGCGTTTTATGCACAATTGGCGCAGAACAAAGGTATCTCACTGAGAATAGAAGTAGATAAAACATTAAATACTTGTGTTGTAGGGGACGCAACGCGCCTTTCTCAAGTGTTAAACAACCTAGTGAGCAACGCGATAAAGTTTACGCATCAGGGCAGTGTCACTTTAGGGCTATCGAAAGGTGAAGCGTCAAAGACCCATCAATTTGTCAGATTTTCAGTTAAGGATACGGGGGACGGGATTGATGCTTCTGAACAAGAGCGCGTATTCGATGCATTTACACAAGCCAACAGCAGCATTAATCGAATGCACGGGGGAACGGGACTTGGTTTACAGATAGTAAAAAGCTTGGTTGAAGCTATGGGCGGCACGGTTTATCTGAAAAGCGCGGTAGGTCAGGGGAGTGAATTTTATTTCGAGCTACCGTTTGAAATTGCAGATAGTGTAATTGGCGCTAAAGAACAGGAAAGCACACCGTCGTTCCCAAACCTTACTGTTTTGGTTGCAGAAGATAACGACATTAACCAGGTCGTAGCAAAATCATTGTTAGAAGACACAGGATTGAAAGTTGCGCTTGCTAATAACGGTAACGAAGCAGTAGAGATTGCACTAAAGCAGCATTTCGACCTTATATTGATGGACTTACACATGCCTGAAATGAACGGCTCTGAAGCCGCTTTAGCGTTGCGAAAAGCTAACATCACTATTCCTATTATCGCGTTCACTGCTGCGGTGGTTGCCGAAGAAATAGATAAAGCGTTAGCATCCGGGATGAATGGATATCTCACAAAACCAGTCAATAAAACGGAACTACACGTTGTGCTAACTAAATACTTGGGCGGAGAAATGTCTACAGAAAGTTCCTGTATTGCTAAAGGGGAATATACAGAGTAATGTGGCTATGAAATTGTCATTAATCCGAATAAACCCCTGTTATACAATAGATAATAATAAAAGTTCGCTTGGCCCAATCAAGTAAATAGTATTACTGCGAAAAGCAAAGCGTCTTATAAAAGGATTTAAGTTTGAAGTCACAAATACATATTATAATTGCCCTGCTATTTCTTGCTTTCACGAGCCTTCCGGCTAACAGCGAAACAGGCAGCGACAGCCAGCGTTACGAATTGAAAGTAGAGAAACTCCAGTCTAAAGTGCTAAACGAGCAACGAGAAGTGGTTGTTCAGCTTCCAAAAGGCTACGCCGAAAACCCCGACAAGAAATACCCCGTTATTTATCGTCTAGATGGTGCGGGAAATCTTACTATGATGAATGCAGTGCTAGAATCGCTGCAATCTCAGAATGCTGCTCCGGAAGTCATCATAGTCGCCATTGAAAATACCGACCGACTTCGCGATTTATATCCCACGGCAAATGAAGATCCAAACGGGCCTGTAGGCTATGGCGGTGGCGGTGCAAACTTTCTTTCCTTTATAACCACTGAGCTTATGCCGATGGTAGAGAAGAAATATCGCGTGCATGACTTTCGAGTGATAGAGGGTGCATCAGCCGGAGGCGTATTCGCGTTGTACGCACTTACCCAGAAGCCTGAGCTTTTTAACGCCGCGCTGACTTACAGTGCTGCGGTGTGGTGGAACTATGGCGCATCTGCAAAAAGTACGGTTGCATTCTTAAAATCTGCCAATCAATTAGACCACTTCATTTACACGTCTATCGGCAATGAAGGCGCGCCCATGCGCCCGTATTATAACGATATGATTTCTGGAATGCGGGCAAATCAACCTGCCGGATTAAGATGGGAGAACGAAGCCTACGAGGGAGTTACCCACAATTTGGTCTCAGCTGCGTCAACTTTCAGCGCTTACCATCATTTGTTCTTATCAGCTTATTTAAGGCCACAGCAGTTCAGTGGAGATATTAAAAGTATTAAAGACTATTACGCCCGTGTTTCAAAGCAGCGAGGCGAGAAACTCGACGCGCCGGAATGGGTTATTCGCGAGTTAGGTTATCACTATGTGGGTGAACAAAATTACGACAAAGCCATCGCCTTGTTTAAATACGGTATTGCTGAGTATCCTAAAACGCCAGACGCTTATAATGGCTTAGCTTATGGTTATGAGCAGATGGGCGAGTACAAAAAAGCGCTGGAAAGCGTGAACCAAGCTTTAGCACTTTCCACGTCTGAGCACGATGGCCATCAGGTTTATGTTAATAGACAAAAACGCTTGCAGTCTTTATTGAAGGATTAAGTTATCTTGAACCATAAAAGCACATTTAAACACGTAAATTGGATCGCCACTGCGGTTTTTATGGTTGGAATGGCCTTGGGAACGAGCGGGTGCAGTACCGTCACGACAGGCCAAACCGATCGCTGTATTGAGCAAGCTAACAACGCAGATGTTCATGGGGTGTACACCGCCGACGAGCAGCTAAATGCTTGCCTGGAGACTTACAAACTGCGACGTGATAAAGAAAGAACGGCAGGTGAAGCGTTTGCTGAAGACGTGCTGATCTCAGTTATTGATATTATTACCGACTAGAGCAGCTTCGATTAAGTGAAAAAACCTTCCTACGTACAGTTATAAAAGCAAAGAAGGCAGAGTAATTTACTCTGCCTTCTTTGTTTTTGCTTCTCTATTAAAAGCATTAAAGCAAGCAAAGGTTAACACGTTATAGGAAGAGCCGATGCGAAATTTTTTGACTGCTGTATATGTACTTTCAATCACCGCCATAGCTAACGTTAATGCTAATCACATGCTCGATACTGTCGAAGGGCTGCAGCTTGCTAAGCAATACGATCAAAGTCGCACTGATATCAACGTAGCTGACTATTGGGTTAGTGAGAAGCTAGACGGTATTCGCGCAAGATGGAACGGTACTGAATTACTTACCCGCAATGGGAACAAGATATTCGCGCCAACATGGTTCACCGCTAACTGGCCAGAAACCACTATTGACGGCGAACTTTGGATAGGAAGAGGGGAGTTTGAACGTACAGCTTCTATTGTGCTTTCAACGCTGACAAACATCGAGCCGCATTCTGTCGCTAACGCTTCATCTAGCAAAGTGTCTTCAGCAGACACTATTGCCGCAGCCAATTCTCTATCTGCAAAACGCTGGGCCAAAGTTAGATTTATGGCCTTTGACATGCCTATGATGGGTGAGCCCTTTGGTCGGCGACTCAACAGGCTTAACAGCCTAAGTAAATCTACACCTAATCCAACGTTTGCAGTTATCCCTCAATTTAAGCTTACGTCTATTGCTTCACTTGATGAAAAGCTGAAGCAAGTAACCCAGGAAGGCGGAGAAGGGTTAATGCTTCATCATGAACAAGCGCTGTACACATCCGGGCGAAGTGACAAGTTACTCAAAGTAAAACGCTTTGAAGATGCAGAAGGGAAAGTACTGGCATTGCTTCCGGGAAAAGGACGATTTAAGGGAATGATGGGCTCGCTTCTTGTAGAAACGCGAGAAGGCATTCAATTTAAATTAGGAACGGGCTTTTCAGAAAATGAGCGCCAATCTCCGCCTGCTATCGGCAGCTGGGTAACCTTTAAGTACTACGGTTTAACCAAAAATGGAAAGCCAAAGTTTGCAAGCTATCTTCGCACTAGACCTCAGACAGACTTGCCCAATTAACAATTATTTACTGCCAGTATAGTCACAATGAACTGCCTCTCACTTACTGTTGTTAATCGTTTACGGTTTGCTTCAATTGAAGAAGCATTGTGTACAGCTAACCCCTTGTCTTTAAGTCATAAAGCCCTATAACTTTACTACATGTTAATTGCTAAAATAACTTTGCTTATTTCTTTTTAATCGCTTTTGTCGTTTAAAAGTAATGGTATGAATAGCGATTATAAGTGAATTAAAAGGGCGCTAAATTTAAAAAATGAGCCCGTGAAGTTATACTGTTGATGATTTATTAAACACACCTTGCGTCAAGTGCGTACAAGACCGTTTACTCCCATTGCGCAAGCTAACTTAGAGGAAGAGACTGTGTTACAAGACTATCGCAATCACGTTGAAGAACGTGCCGCTCAAAATATTCCACCTAAACCGCTTAACGCTGAACAGGTAGCTGGCCTGGTTGATTTATTAAAGAACCCGCCAGCAGGCGAAGGGGACTTTCTTTTAGAACTGCTGTCAGAACGTGTACCGCCTGGGGTTGATGAGGCAGCTTACGTTAAAGCTGGGTTTTTAAGTGCAATCGCAAAAGGTGAAGACAGTTGTGAGCTTATCTCTAAAGAGAAAGCCGTTGAACTGCTAGGAAATATGCACGGTGGCTACAACATTGCCACTTTAGTGGAGCTACTTGATGATAAAACGCTTGCGCCGTTGGCAGCGAAAGAGCTGAAACATACCCTTTTAATGTTTGACGCTTATCACGATGTGGAAGAAAAGCACAAAGCGGGTAATGAGTACGCCACTGACATCATTAAATCTTGGGCGGAAGGTGAGTGGTTCACGTCGCGTAAGTTAATGGACGATAAAATCACTTATACCGTATTTAAGGTGACCGGTGAAACCAATACTGATGATTTGTCGCCAGCCCCAGACGCATGGTCTCGCCCAGATATTCCTCTGCACGCCCTGGCAGCTTACAAGATGCCCCGCGAAGGTTTAGAGCCAGAAGAACCTGGTGTTAAAGGCCCAATGGCGCAAATAGAAGAAGTCAAAAGTAAGGGGTATCCCGTAGCGTTTGTCGGTGATGTAGTTGGAACCGGCTCGTCACGCAAGTCGGCAACTAACTCTGTATTGTGGTTCTTTGGTGAAGACTTACCGGGTGTGCCTAATAAACGAGGCGGTGGTGTGTGCATTGGTTCAAAAGTCGCGCCTATCTTCTTTAACACCATGGAAGATGCCGGTGCATTGGTGTTTGAAGCCGATGTGGAAAAAATGGACATGGGTGATGTGATAGACATCTATCCGTTTGAAGGCAAAATCACCAACCATGAAACCGGTGAACTTCTTGCAGAATACAGCTATAAGTCGAAGGTGATTCTGGATGAAGTGCGCGCAGGTGGACGTATCAACCTGATTATTGGCCGTGGCCTTACCGAGAAGGCGCGTGAGACACTAGGTTTAGGCCCAACGGATTTATTCCGTACGCCTGAACAGCCAAAAGACAGCGGCGCGGGTTTCTCGCTAGCGCAGAAAATGGTGGGTAAGGCGTGCGGTGTCGACGGTATTCGCCCAGGCACCTACTGCGAACCTAAAATGACAACCGTGGGCTCGCAAGATACCACAGGGCCAATGACCCGCGATGAGCTTAAAGACCTAGCCTGTCTTGGCTTTACTGCCGATTTAACCATGCAGTCATTCTGTCACACCGCCGCTTACCCAAAGCCGGTGGATATAGAAACGCAGCACACGCTGCCTGATTTTATAATGAACCGCGGTGGCGTATCGCTTCGTCCTGGTGACGGCATTATACACAGCTGGTTAAACCGCATGCTGCTGCCTGACACAGTAGGCACGGGTGGTGACTCGCATACTCGTTTCCCATTGGGTATTTCATTTCCTGCGGGTTCTGGCCTAGTCGCGTTCGCTGCGGCTACTGGCGTTATGCCGCTAGATATGCCCGAGTCGGTGTTGGTGCGATTTAAGGGAGAAATGCAGCCGGGCATTACGCTACGCGACCTAGTACACGCCATTCCGCTATACGCCATCAAACAAGGGCTGTTAACGGTAGAGAAAAAAGGCAAGATCAACGCCTTCTCTGGCCGTATTTTAGAAATCGAAGGACTAGAGAACTTAACCGTAGAACAGGCGTTCGAGCTTTCTGACGCATCGGCGGAGCGTTCAGCAGCCGGTTGTACTATCAACTTATCTGAAGCGTCGATTGCTGAATACCTGCGTTCAAACATTACCATGCTACGCTGGATGATTAACGAAGGTTATGGCGACCCACGTACCTTAGAGCGTCGCGCGCAGAAAATGGAAGAATGGTTAGCTAACCCAGAGTTGATGCGCGCCGATGCAGATGCTGAGTACGCTGAGATAATCGAAATCGATCTTAACGAAATTAAAGAGCCAATTGTGTGCTGCCCTAACGATCCTGACGATGCGAAAACCTTATCTGACGTTGCAGGTGATAAGGTAGACGAGGTCTTCATTGGTTCATGTATGACAAACATTGGCCATTTCCGTGCAGCCGGTAAGCTACTTGAGCAGTACAACAAAACACTGCCAACCCGTTTATGGATGTCACCACCGACTAAGATGGACAAAGCCCAATTAATGGAAGAGGGCTATTACAACATTTATGGTCGCGTAGGCGTACGTACAGAAATGCCCGGTTGCTCACTATGTATGGGTAACCAAGCACGGGTGGATGCGGGAGCAACCGTACTTTCAACGTCTACTCGTAACTTCCCTAACCGCCTGGGCGATGGGGCGAATGTATATTTGACCTCAGCAGAGCTTGCTGCAGTGGGGGCCATTGTTGGGCGCATTCCAACTGCTGAAGAGTACATGGAATACGCTAGCAAAATTAACGCAATGTCGGGTGAAGTATTCCGCTACTTAAACTTCGACAAAATGCCTAGCTTTAAAAAGGCTGAGGAAGAAGCAAAAGCGCGCATTATTCCAACATTGAATGTTGCTTAAAATAGTGTATAAACTACAAAGCCGGTGACCGTTAAGGTGACCGGCTTTTTTTATGGCGAAAAGGAATGTCTAATGGGAAAATCTTTCTTTATTGTTGCTGCACTTGTATTAACCTTAGGGTGTGCAAAAGCGCAGGTTGACCCTGTATCGTCGCTGAATTTAGTGGACTTTGAATCCATTACACTTGAGATTGGCGGCAAGCACTATGAAGTTGAGTATGCCAAAACCTTTGAACAACGCGCGCAGGGTCTTATGTTTCGTAAAGCCTTGTGTGAAGACTGCGGTATGTTTTTTAAGTTTTCTAGCTTAAAGTTTGCGGGCATGTGGATGAAAAATACCTTTGTTCCTCTAGACGTAGCATTTATCGACAGAAAAGGCGTAATAACGGATATAAAACCTCTCACTCCGCATAGTTTGGAGTCGGTCGGATCATCGAAAGAGGTACTTTACGCGTTGGAAATGAACCAAGGGTGGTTTGCCGAGAATAATATAAAAGTAGGCGACCAAATAACGATTGATTAACCGCGCAAAAGGCGCGGTTGCTGCTAGCGAAATGCTAGTTTTATTCTGGAGTTAAATATAGTGACAAATGCCTTATCGATAGCTAAGTTCGGTGGAACTAGCGTTGCGAATTACGAAGTAATGCAAAACTGCGCCCGAATTGTTGCCGGTAATGACAAAACGCGCATTGTGGTAGTGAGCGCTGCGGCAGGTGTAACCAATCACCTGGTAAGCTTAGCGCACACACCTATGACGCAACAGCAAATTGAAGAGACCTGTCAGGCCATTATCAATATTGAGCTTGCCATTCTTAACAAGTTGAAAGATAAAGACGCGGTTGAGCCAAAACTCAACGACTTGTTAGATGAAATGCGAAGCTTAGCGTTTCATGAAGAAATCCTTCACCGCGATGATTTAAAAGATCAGCTGCTTTCAATGGGGGAGCGGATGTCATCGCTGATGTTCTCTTCAGTGCTTGCAGAGCAGGGCGTAAAAACCATGAACTTTGACGTACGTAAGGTGTTACGTACGGACAGTGAGTTTGGAGAAGGTGTGCCGCAAATCGAAGAAATCGAAAAGCTGTCTAAACAATTGCTGGCACCTGAAATTAAAGACGCGATAGTGGTTACTCAAGGCTTTGTTGGTGCTGACGAGGAAGGCCGTACTACAACGCTGGGTCGTGGTGGTTCTGATTTTACGGCGGCGCTACTTGCTGAAGCGCTTGATGCCGAATCGTGTGAGATTTGGACTGACGTAACAGGGGTGTACACAACTGACCCGCGCATCACGCCAGCTGCTCATCCGTTACCTGAACTCAGCTTCGAAGAAGCGGCGGAAATGGCCACCTTTGGTGCCAAGGTACTACATCCTGCCACTATGGAGCCTGCACTTCGCAAAGACATAAAGGTGTTTGTAGGTTCAAGCAAAGAGCCAGAAAAGGGCGGTACATGGATTGTGCGTGATTGTGAGCACGAACCACCGTACCGTGCTATTACTCGCCGTAAAGAGCAAGTAATGGTGACAGTGAAAACACCGAAGATGATGTACGCGCAAGGTTTCCTACAGCAGGTATTTGCCATCATCGCCAAGCACAAGCTAAGTGTTGATTTGGTTACCACGTCAGAAATCTCGGTATCTTTTACCCTTGATAACCCTGCAAACTCTGTGGCTCAGCGACTAAACAAAGAAACCATTGCTGAACTTGAAACTATCTGTGATGTGAAAGTAGAAAAAGGTTACGACCTTGTCACGGTTGTAGGTAACAACATGCAAACCGCTGTTGGTGTTTCTAGCAAGATTTTAGCTGCGGTTTCAGATTTCAACCTGCGTATGATTTGCTTTGGCGCCAACCCGCACAACCTATCGTTCTTGGTTAACGAGACCGACAGTGACGACGTGGTTCGCAAGCTTCACACGGCGTTATTTGAATAAGCACCTACTGTGCTGAATGACCCCAAAAAACGGTCGCCTTAAAAGCGGCCGTTTTTATTTCACATCAGTTTGTAGATGATTTCAAAATGTCGACCGGTACAATGATTTCGTGACGTTTATTCCACGGTAGGGTGAAAGGCGAGTCGTAGCCCATATAGCTAGGTTCACCATCAAGCTCAATATTATTGTCCCTAAGGGCTTTAAGCAGTTTATTCGTATACTGCTTCTTATCGCTGTCCTTGTTGAAACCTGAATAACGAATAGCGGCTACCGTTCTCGCTGGTACAGTAACCAGCGATACATCTTTGTGCGTAGGCACAGGAGCGCTTTTAATGTCATATTTGCTGGGCAAGAAAAACATCATTGTTTCTGAAGATGAGACTTCGACAGGAGAGGTCATTGCAATTTCTTGAGAGCGCTTTCCAACTTCTACGGGGGACGTCATTGACACATTGCTACTGGATGTATTCTCACCAGAGATATAATTAAAGAGTAGTTGAAATGCTCCGTTATCTTCATTCCCACTAGACATTACGCCTAACGCTTCATTGTAATGCCTCACTTCAATATCTTCATCAAGGGTCTCGATAATGGAATAGGGAAGGGTTTCTGTATCTTTGTAATATGATGGCTCAGCCTGGATCATTGTTGACGCCAATAAAGTAGTAATGAAAAGAGGCAAGCGAAAACGGGAAAATATCATTCTTTTTTAGTGGTTTGTTACGAATAGTCCTTATACGAATTAAAGCCGATTAATGCTCAGTTAAACTGTTCTAAAGTAACTATCTATGCATTCCTAAAGTGTGCCAGATTAATTGTCGGACACGAAAAAGGGGCTAAAAGCCCCTTCTTAAAACAGGTTTGTAAAAAGCGTTACACTTTAAACTGTCTGATAGACTGTTGTAACTCTTCAGCAAGTCGAGCCACTTCATGGCTAGACTCAGACGTTTGCTGTGCTCCAGCTGTCGTCTCTTCAGCGATACCGACAATAGTTTCAAGCTTTTCGCTGATCTCTTGTGATACCGTATTCTGTTCACGGGCAGACTGCTCAATTTGAGAGCTCACGTCATGGGCTTTGTGAACGGCGTCAGAGATGATATCCAATGCCTGTGTAGCCTTTTCAGTTTGTGCCACACACGCCGCAGTTTGCTCTTTACCTTGATTCATCACCGATACCGCTTTTTCAGCACCCGCTTGAAGCACTTCAATCATTGCGTTGATTTCTTGTGTCGATTCTTGAGTTCGGCTGGCGAGGGTTCTTACTTCATCAGCAACAACCGCAAAGCCTCGACCTTGTTCACCAGCACGCGCTGCCTCAATAGCAGCATTCAAGGCGAGCAGGTTGGTTTGATCTGCAACACCACGGATAACGTCTAAGATGCCACCAATGCTTGCGCTGTCTTGATGAAGCTTATTGATAACGTCTGCCGCTTCTTGAACGTCACGAGATAAGATCTCAATGGTGTTCTTATTCTCTAGTGAGATTTGGCGCACGTTCTCAGCCTCAGCATCCGCATGGCGAATTTGACTTAGTGTATCTTCAGCGTTTTGCACAACCAGTTGAGACGTAGAGTGCATTTCTGTGGTTGCTGTTGCTACTTGGCCAATTTGTGATTTCTGATCCTGAATTGAATGCGTCGTTTGCGCCGTCACTGCAGACGTTTGTTCTGAGGCGGCTGCCAGCTGTTCAGCACGAACGTTAATGGCTGTAATGAGCTCCTTCAGGTTTCCAATTAGCGTATTGCAGTTTCGGGCTAAAAGACCAAATTCGTCTTGCGCCGAATCGTCTAGACGGTGAGTAAGGTCACCCGATGAAGCCACCGTCAGAAGTTCATTTACACGATAAAGCGGACGTGTGATTGCGCGAACGGTCACGTAGCCAATAAATGCTGCTACTGCAATCGAGATAATAACAACCACAATAACGAACGTGTTGCCCGTCGCAATGGCGCCGTTAACCTGACTTTCTACATGTGACGCTTTCTTGTCTGCAAGATTGAGCAGGTTTTCTAGAGCGACAACCGCTTGCGCGATATTTGAGTCTGAAGCGTTAAGCGCTTTTTCAGCATCATTTCTGCGCTCTAGACGATCAACATGAAGCTGAACCACGCCATCGTTAGCTTTAATCGCATTGATTGCGTTGTTAACCAAGTCGTTAATATCATCAAGAGTACCAGAATCATCGCGGCCGCCCGCAGTTTGCATCATGTCGCTTAATTGCGTGACCACTTTCTCGACAACCAAATCAACTTCGTTGCCTAGCGTTTGTGAACGAACCAGTGTCTCTGTTTTAATGTACTCGTATGAAACCGTTAGCAAAGAAAGCAGCGACGTCTCAAGTTGACTGCCGATTTCTGCCGCACGTCGTAGGTTAGGGTCGCGCTGAACAGCATCTAAGTCTGAGAAGTCTAGAAGGTAGGTAGATGCATCGTCTGCGTTGTCTTCAGCGTCACCCAGTCTGTCTTGAATTGTGTTGCGTATATCAAGATACATTTGGTGATTTTTGTACATCGCTTCAACATTGGTGATATATGCTTCATATGACTCACGTACAGTATTCAGCGTGCTCTTTAGTTCAGGCTCGTTATTAACGGCCTGCGCCAGTTTCTTATATTCACTCTCAAAGGTGTCTTTGGCAGAGTTAAAAGACGCTCGTTTGTCTTTTAAGCCATTTAGATCTTCTTCGATGTAGCTCTCGAAGGTAAGTCGGCCCATATTGAGAAAGCTGGCTTTAAGTGCATTGCTGCCTGCTACTGTGGGTAATGCAACGTCATTTACTTCTTCCGTTGCTGAGCCTATTGAGTTGAGGTTATAAAGTGAAACAACACTAATGACGATCAGAAGTGCGCTAATCGCTACAAATCCCCCGATTACGCGTGTGGCTACCGTTATTTTCATCGGAACTCCTGGATGAGTGTTTTTTATTTTTATCCCTAACGATATTACCCGTCTCAGCAAACAAAATATAGCGATTAAAGAAGCTAGTTTGCTTAATTACTGAGTAGATAATGAGACATTATCGTTACTATCGTAAGTAAGTGTATCGGCTACAATAACTTAATGTTTATTTTATTTAGCACTTAAGTGTAGAAAGTTTAACTGGTAATACCAGTTGGTGCTTAAAATTATACACGTAAATATGTGAGAATTGGATAATTGCGGAGCCAGTAAACTCTGGTTTTAGGCAGAAACACTCACAAGCGAAGCGGAGTTCAGGTTTAGCAAAGTCATGCTTTGCCCCCAAACATAGCCTGTATCTAAGCCGATAAATTGATGACTGTTCGTTTGGCCCGACAGAGCTGCCCAATGCCCAAATACCACTCGTTGATCGTCACCGAGCTTTTTATTCTCTACTTCAAACCATGGTTTTAACGTGCTACTAGTGCTGTGGGATACTGCGCTGGGATGAGATTTGTTATCAAAATCGAGTGTGCCATCGGTATGAACAAAACGCATGCGCGTACACGCATTCACAATAAAACGCAGTCGCTCATCACCCTTAAGTTTATCTGACCAGTTGTTGGGTTTATTACCATACATTTCTGAAAGAAAAGCAGCGTAATTGTCGGATTTTAGGATGTTGCTAACTTCGTCACTAAGTGAAACGCACTCATCGATAGACCATTTAGGATAGAGTCCAGCATGCACCATTACTGATTGCTCATCTAACTTCATTGCCAACGGGAACTGACGCAACCAGTCAATAAGTTCGGCCAAGTCTGAAGCATTAAGTAGAGGCTCTAATTTGTCGGATTTTTTTGCTTTGCGGATGCCGTTTACAACGGCAAGTAAGTGAAGGTCGTGGTTTCCTAAAACACTGCTAAACTGGCTGCCGAGAGACTTTAAAAAGCGCAATGTGCTCAAAGAATCTTCTCCTCGAGCAACTAAATCACCTACTGCGAGTAGCGTATCGTTTTCTTCGTCGAATTTTACTTTATCTAACGCGCGACGAAGACCATCGTAACAGCCTTGTATATCACCAATGACGTACGTGTTACCTTGCGACATAGAAACCTTAATGAAGAATACTTGGAATGGCTAATCGGAAAACGTCGATAGGAACGCGAAAACGCTCGCCGCTCTCTAATTCCATTACATAGTAGCCTTCCATATTCCCAACCGGTGTGTCAATGACAGCGCCACTGGTATAGTCAAAATGCTCGCCCGCTTTCATGATAGGTTGCTTGCCTACAACCCCATCACCTTCAACTTCTGATGTCTTGCCATTTGCATCGGTAATTTTCCAGTAGCGACTGAGTAATTGCACCGTATGGTCGCTATTGTTCTCAATCGTAATGTGGTACGCGAAGGCAAATTGCTTTGAATCTGACGGAAGGTGGTCGGGAAGGTGACGGGTTTTCACCCGCACCTTAATATCAAGTACATCCATAGAGAACTTACTGCTCTTGTTGGTGCTCTTTTGCCGACACAGCGTTTGCTATTGTGGCAAAATCGTTAAGTGATAATACTTCTGCGCGAGAGGTAGGATCGATACCTAGCTCACGGATCTCCTCTTCACTTAAACTGTCTTTCAGCGAGTTGCGAATGGTTTTTCGGCGCTGGTTGAACGCTTGTGCACAGACGCGCTCAAGCGTATTTACAGACTCAACGTCTACTGGCGGAGCCTGATGCGGCACTAGCTTCACTACTGCAGAATCAACCTTCGGGGGTGGCTTAAAGGCACCCGGCGGAACATTGAGTACCGGAATGACGTGGCAGTAATACTGCGCCATAACGGAAAGCCTGCCGTAATTCTTAGAACCTGGTCCTGCTGCCAAGCGGTTTACCACTTCTTTTTGAAGCATAAAATGCATATCTTCTATGCAGTGAGCATGATCAAAAAGGTGAAACATTAGTGGTGTCGAAATGTTGTAGGGCAAGTTACCAAATACGCGAAGCTTTTTGTCTTTGACTGGCATTTCTTTGCACAAAGCACCGAAATCCATTGTCATTGCATCTTGTTCAATAACCGTTAGCTTATTGCCGTTAAATGGATGGTGTCTCAATCGCTTAGCAAGATCTCTGTCTAGCTCAATGACTGTGAGTGCATCTACTTCTTCACAAACAGGATCTGTTAATGCGCCTAAACCGGGTCCAATTTCTACCAGGTTTTGTTCATTTTTTGGCGCGATGGCCGCAACAATCTTGCCTATCACGTAATCATCGTGAAGGAAGTTTTGTCCGAATCGCTTTCTGGCCGTATGGCCTAAGTGTGTTTTACTCATTGTTGATGATGTGCAAGCTCGATGGCTTTTTCCAATGCTTTTCTGAAACTACCGGCGTCGGCTTCACCTGTTCCTGCTAAGTCTAATGCAGTACCGTGATCTACCGATGTACGAACGAAAGGTAACCCTAGCGTGATATTCACTGAAGCCCCAAAACCCTTATATTTTAGCACGGGTAAGCCTTGGTCGTGATACATAGCCAGCACTACGTCAGCATTTTCCAGATATTTGGGTTGAAATATGGTGTCTGCAGGTAGAGGGCCTGTGATCTTTAAGCCTTCTTCTCTTAGTTCGTTAAGCGCCGGAATGATGGTATGAATTTCTTCAGTGCCAATGTGACCATCTTCACCCGCGTGAGGGTTCAAGCCACACACATAAATGTGAGGTTCTTTAACGCCAAACTTCAATTTAAGGTCGGTGTTGATGATATGAATGACCTTATGAAGACGCTCTCGGGTGATAGCTTTCGCTACATACTCAAGGGGAATATGCGTGGTGGCAAGCGCTACATTAAGACCTTCAGTTGCCAGAAGCATAACCACATCAATGGTATTGGACTGATACGCAAAAAACTCAGTATGACCGCTGAATGATACCCCTGCTTTGTTGATAATGCCTTTGTGTACGGGGCCGGTAACGACGGCGTCGAAGTCGCCATCCATATTTGCCTGACACGCCTGGCGCAGAGTTTCTACTACGTATAACCCGTTTTCGCTATCAAGTTCGCCTGGCGTAACGTCAACGGATTTATCTATTTGCTTTATAAACAACGAACCCGCATCTTGAATTTGCGGGTTAGTGGCATCGTAATCGATTAGCGTTAATGGCAGCCCCAAGGCGCTTGCTCGTGCTTTGAGCATTTCGCCATCGGCAAACACGACAAGCTGCGCTTGCCATGCTTCCTGGGCCAGTTTTATGATCAAATCTGGCCCGATACCTGCCGGTTCTCCCGGCGTTATTGCTATTTTAATTGGTGTACTCATGAATAACTTATTGTTACGAGTCGACAACTTCTACGTAAGCGGCATCACGCATCTCACGTAACCAGTTCTCGGTTTCCTCTGAAAATTTACGGTTGAAGATAAGCTGGTAAGCTTTATCTTCTTTGCGCTTATCGGTAGCGTCATCAATACGACGTTCAATAAGCTGAATTAAATGCCAGCCGTGCACGGTACGAACAGGTTCACTAAATTCTCCAGGCTCAAGCTGTGCAAGTGCGTCTTTAAACTCAGGCACGTAATTATTTGGATCCGACCAGCCAAGCTCGCCACCGCGAAGGGCTGAACCAGGATCTTCTGAATGCTCTTTAGCTAGCTCTGCAAAATCAGCTTCACCATTTTTCACCTCTTCCTTGAAGCGGTTTAGCATGGCTTTAGCTTTGTCTTCGCTAAGAATGATTGACGGCTTAACAAGAATGTGGCGAGAGTTTACTTCTTCCACCGTGACTTTCTCAATACCGCGCGTATCTAATACTTTTAGGATATGAAAGCCTGCACCGCTTCGAATAGGACCAACAAGAGCATCTTTGTCTTTGTTTTGAATAGCTTCAGCAAAAAGCGTCGGCATGGCGTTAATGTTAAGCCAGCCCATGTCACCGCCTTCGAGCGCTTCGTTACCTGATGATGACGCAATGGCGATTTTAGCAAAATCAGAGCCTGACTCTAATAGTGAAATGACTTTGTCTGCACGCTCACGTGCCGATTGAATATCATCATCTGTAGGCTCTGGCGGGAAACCAATAAGAATGTGACCTAAGCGATATTCAGCTTGAGTAGCGCCCTGCTGTTCCATCAGGTCAATCAAGGTTTCAATTTCTTGAGGTGTAATATAAACACGGCGACGTACGTTAGCACGACGAACTTCACCCATGATAACTTCTTCGCGAATGTCTTCGCGGTAATCATCGTATGCAATACCTTCTGCCGCTAATTGGGCACGAAGTTCTTCAATCGTTGCATTTTGATTCGCTGCAATGTTGCTAATGGTCTGCTCTAGCTGTGGGTCGCTAATGCGAATACCCATACGCTCTGCCATTTGAAGCTGGAGGCTCTTAGTGATTAAACGCTCAATGGCCTGTGTACGAAGCGCACGATCTGACGGTAGCTGTTGATTATTAGCTTCTGCGTTGCGTTTAACGTCTTGTATTAGCGCATCGATTTCACTTTCAAGTATTACGCCTTGGTCAACAATTACAGCCACGCGGTCAAGCATGACCTCTTGCGCAACACTGTTAAACGAGAGTAGGGCACCTAACATCAATGCACGGATAATGAACTTCATACACACTCTTTTATTATTGGTTGATTGCATTTAAGCGCTGTAAAGCGCTCAACTGCGGGTTAATTTAAACTATAAGGCTGACGATAGCCAAACATACCGTCTTGAAGCATGCTTCTTTGGGTACCAGATGACCCGATGCCTTTGAAAATAAATTGTAGCGATATTCCAGAATCAAAATCGTCTGTTGTCTGCTCGCCGCTAGCATTGTAACGGTTGTTCAGGCTGCGCTGTGCAACTAATCGCACCGCCCAACAGCATGATTCATACTGGATACCTGCATAGGTTTCTACACTTCTATTGCGTTCAAGATCTCGGTAAGTACGGCCAACCCACTGCCAATTTTCAGATATAGGCCAGCTTGCCGAAATACCAATTTGATCTATGGTTTCACCACTGAGATCGCGAACATAGCGATGACTTAATTGAATAAAGCGCGAATCATCTTTGCGGTATTCAATACCCACGCTGCTTAAGTCAACTTTGTCTGTGTCAGTGGTCACTTGCACATCAGAATGGAAGAACCAGTTTTTATTAAAGCGCCAATCCACTTCAGCGGCGAGCGCTGAACGATCTTGATTCTTGGTTGCCGCAATGACTTTGTTATCTTCAAGGTAGAATATCTGACCCACACTAAGAACAAATTGTTCCCGATTGTTTTTATCCAACATGCGTGTGGTCGCGCCAAGGGTGATTTGGTTGTTATCGCTTATCCTATCAAGACCAGTAAACTCCTGACCTCTAAACAACCCTTCAACGTCGGTTAACAGCGGCGTTGAGTCATAGAATCCAATCGCAGTTTGGTCTTCATACGATGTATAAAGATATTGAATCTTTGGCTCTAAAGTCATCGACATATCGTCGCTGAACCACGATTTATCCCTTTCAAAGTATAATGCGCCATAAAGGCGAGCTTGTCCTAATGTGCGTTCAACATCTTCTTTTAAGTCAGTTCCTTCAACATTGTCTTGTTGATAAACCGTTTGAAAAAGCGTGGTTTCTGCGACAAGTTCACCCCATGCTGCGCGAAGCGGCACCGCTAAAGTAGGTGCAACGTGAAAACGAGTAGCCGTTGGAGCGGTATCGAGAGTATTGTCAAAGTGTGCGACTTCTGAGTCTAGGTTGAACTCTAGATATTCACCTAACGCTTTGTTGTAGTTGATTTTGATCTCAGGTACGGCGCGATAGCTATCTGCAGTATTACCCAGTACTTCAAAATCTTTTATCTGCATATTTACGGATAGATTTTGCGAGTAGTAACTTAATCCAACGCTACGATATAGGTGGGTGTCAGCGCGACTATAATAATCTGAACCAAGGTCAACTAAATAGTTGTCGTCACTTAATCCGTTGAAATCAACGTTTAGTAACCAGTTGTCAGCTATAAGCCCTTGATGCTCCAAGCGATAAAAATATCGGTCAGGGTTCCCACTAATATCTGAGTCGCTCGGCAAGTACTCCACGTACGCTTTGCCTTGGCTACGCTCCGTTAGATAACGGAACTCAGTATTCAGCTGAAGACCGCGAAGGGTCATCAATCGCGGTGAGATGGTCATGTCATAGTTGGGGGCAATGTTCCAGTAAAAAGGCTGCGTATAGTCGACGCCCGTTCTGCTTGAACTGGTTAACTCTGGAAACAATAAGCCCGTTTGGCGCTCGTTGCTAACAGGGAACGCAAAATACGGTAAATAAAACACTGGAACATCGGCAATGTAGAAGCGTGTGTGTTTGGCTTGGCCCCATACGGTCCCTTTTTCCAAACTAATTTCACTGGCGCGTATTAGCCAGTCTTCATCGCCTTCAGGACACGTAGTGAAGCTAACTTCTTTGAGCACAATTCCCGTGTCTGTATCTAATACAATATCTTTTGCGGCTCCCTGACCCACAAAACCCGTCAGCTGATAGCGGGTATTTTGCATTTCTAAGCGCTCTTCTTCAGAGCGAAGGGTCACGGCATCACTTTCTACTTTTAACTGCGAGTCTTGATACGTTACGTCGCCTTTCGCAATAAGGTCTCTGCCACTTCCGTTAATTTGTGCTTGAGATGCACTAATTACCGCAGTATCTGACGTGATATCAACATTACCAGAAAACAGCGCTACGGTATCTTGGATAATTTCAGTACGGTTAGCTTCAACTTTAACGTGGCCTTTGGGCATTAATGCCTGGCTACTGAAAGTAACAGGTTCGACTGAGCAGAATGCAAGAGGGGCTGCATCTGACGTTGGTTTAGAATTTGAAGCTGTCGTTTCCTGTGCAAACGCGACTGTAGGCAAAAGAGTCGCGGAAACAAGCATGGCGCAGGTGTTTTTCATGCGTTAATGGGCGGCCTGTTTTGTTGTATGTTGCTTTTAAACCCAAGTAAGACGACGTCCGTCTCGGTTAGTTCGACATAACGTTTAAAAAAACAGTGATAATGCACATTACTTCTTGGCAAAGAGTTAATGTAGCTTTCACTCGCTATTACTATTTATATAAGCGCTCAATTCTAAGCACTTCTGTCGTAATTACCAACCATTCAGACAAAAAAATGCACTTTTATATGCACAACACATCAAAGACGAAGGCAATTAGTGGCAGTAAGCTTGATTTCAAGCTGCACAAGCCCTAGTTAATTAACTTATGTATTTGATATGATGATTGGTATAACGCGCTCTGCACGGCGTGATTTCACTACAGTAACATCAACTTTCTAAACAGTGCACCAACGGAGTATGACGCGATGTCAATTTGGGGAAAAATCCTCGGCGCCTTGTTCGGCTTTATGTTTCTTAAAATACCTGGGGCGATCTTAGGGCTGTTAGTCGGGCACTTTTTTGATAAAGCCTATCGCCAAGACTTCAATCAGCTAGGTGGCTTTGGGCGCTTTTTTACCGATCAGGACAATCTGAAGCAGCAAGCTATTTTCTTTCATAGTTTGTTTAGTGCGTTAGGCCATCTTGCTAAGTCTGACGGCAAAGTAACGGACAGAGAAATTCAAATCGCCACAGCATTAATGGACGAGATGCGTTTAACTGGGGATGCCCGTCGTGAAGCTCAGGATGCATTTAGAGAAGGCAAAGCGCGAGACTTTCCTTTAGTCGATACGTTGAAAGGTTTTTACGACGCCAGCCACGGTAGACGGGATATTCTTCAAGTATTCTTAGAGATTCTTATTCAAGCCGCTTTCGCCGACGGTCAGCTTTCACAGGAAGAATACAACGTACTTGAAAAAGTAGCGAAGCCACTAGGCTTTAGGCGTCGTGATTTAGATTATCTAATTTCAATGTATGAAGCTGAAATACGCTTTAGGCAGCGGTCTAACTCTGGCTCAGGACAACGCACTCATTCAGGTCAACGTCAGCACAGCCAATCAGCCTATTCAGAACAGCAAAGTTTAGATGATGCCTATCACATATTAGGTGTGGCAGCATCCGACGATGAAAAGACAATAAAGCGCGCCTACAGAAAGCGCATGTCTGAGCATCACCCCGATAAGCTGGTGTCTAAAGGGCTACCTGAACAGGCAATGGAAATTGCGAAAAAGAAAGCGCAAGATATTCAATCAGCCTACGAGCTGATTAAGCAAAAGCGTGGCTTTTAGATGGCAAAAACTCAACGTGAGTTAACTTATGTGCCGGCAGCGAGTCAGGCGCATATCGATGGTTTTATCGAGATGCTTTGGCTTGAGAAAGGATTGTCTGATCATACTCAGCAGAGCTATCGCACCGACCTTACTAAGCTTGCTATCTTCAGCAACAATCAAGGCGTAAAAGATATCGCTGTGCTGACCACTGAGCAGCTTCAGGATTATTTAGCCTATCGTCACGACAAGGGGCTGTCCACACGCAGCACCCAACGTGCGCTTAGCGCTATCCGGGCGTTTTTCGTATTCCTAATTAGTAAGCAGGTTCGCGTTGATAGCCCAGTTTCCGCGCTGTCTAATCCGAAAACACCCAAAGCTTTGCCTTCTTCACTCAGTGAGCAACAAGTTGAAGATTTGCTAAATGCCCCCCTTACCGACGACCCTATTGAATGTCGGGACAAGAGCATGCTTGAAGTGCTTTACGCGACCGGCCTTCGTGTAAGTGAGCTTATTGGGTTAACAATGGATCAAATAAGCCTTCAGCAAGGCGTAGTTAGGGTTGTGGGTAAAGGGAATAAAGAGCGCTTAGTGCCCCTTGGTGAAGATGCAATAGAATGGCTGCTGACCTATATTAAAACAGCAAGACCGATACTCGCCAGTAAAGCTTCTGATGTGGTATTTCTGAGCAAGCGTGGACAGAAAATGACGCGCCAAACATTTTGGCATCGCATTAAATACTATGCGGTGAAAGCGGGAATTGAGCAGCACCTTTCTCCCCACACGTTGCGTCATGCCTTTGCGACACACCTTTTGAATCACGGTGCTGATTTACGTGTGGTACAAATGCTATTGGGGCACAGCGATTTGTCAACGACTCAAATATACACCCATGTAGCAACAGAGCGACTTCAAACTTTAATCCACAGTCATCACCCACGTGGCTAAATATTCAAATAAAGAATGCTATAAATTGGGGGCTGTATACGACGAGGCTCAGTGACGACGTATATAAAATAAAAAGGTCTATGGTAGGATACGAGCCATGCAAAACGTTTAGAACATACATTTTCCGTTAGTGCTGTAACGCGAGTGAGTTTAAATGTTGACGTTAAATGTACTGAGGTTAAAAGAAAATTAGCGTTTAACGTGCAATTTTTTGCTAAGTTTTACGGTCTGAACGTTATGAATGTAAAAATTTTTAGCAATTGCTTTAAATGGAAAGATACCGATTCAAGCAGTTGCATGTTAAGCCAGTAAGTACAAGCGAACTTAAATGGCAAAATGGAGAGTATTTAGTGAAAGCAGTAAAGAAAGTATTGTTAGCCAGTGTAGTTGCGGCGGGATCATTACTGGGTCTTAGCGCGCAGGCAGCTGACGAAGCCGCTATCCGCAACAAGTTATCGTCAATGTTAGGGTTGGATGTAGAAACCATTGCCGACTCTCCAGTATCTGGCTTGGTCCAAGTATCAACAAACCGCGGTTTGTTTTACGTAAGTGAAAACGGGCAGTATCTGCTTCAGGCCCGTGTTTTCAACATTGATGAAGAGATGCGTAACGAAACAGAACTGGCACTTTCTGGGCTGCGCAAAGAGGGCGTAAAAGAGATGGAATCATCGTCTATTACGTTTAAGGCCAAGAACGAAAAGCATGAAATAAGCGTATTTACTGATATTACGTGTGGCTATTGCCGTAAATTTCACAACGAGATTGATGAACTCAACGATGCGGGCATCACCGTACACTACCTTGCGTTTCCACGTTCTGGGTTAAACAGTGAAAACTACAACGATATGGTGTCGGTGTGGTGTGCGAAAGATCCGCAAAAAGCGTTAACTAAAGCTAAAGCGGGTAACGACGTAGCTAGCGCAAGCTGTAAAAATAAAGTGGCAGAGCAGTACATGTTAGGTCAAAAATTAGGCGTGAATGGCACGCCAAATATCGTACTGCCAGACGGTTCATTGATTCCTGGTTATCAGCCAGCTGCGTTGCTTGCTAAAGCATTGGAGGAAGCTGAATAGCGATTCAGTCCTTAACCTTAAATATGATAAAAACGCACGCTTTGTGCGTTTTTTTGTTTTCTGCGGTATTATTCGTCCTCATATTTTCTAGCGTTTTTTCGTACAGTTTTGCTTTGCAGCTCACACGGGCGTTTACTTGGAATCTGCACTAATTATCAAGTGTCCCGACTCCAGTCTTTTTAATTAAAGCCTATTTGAACTGGCATCGACAACTGCATTTACAGTTTTGGTTAGTGGTATTTCATGATTTTGCCTATTGTTCGCCGTGAGGTTACCGGCGCCTCGCTTAGTTCCGACTTACATCCTGTTATCGATAGAATTTATCGCGGTCGTAATATTGCGAATTTAGATGACTTGGAGAATGGTCTAAAAGGACTAACCCATTTCAATGTCTTGAAGGGCATGCCGCAGGCCGCGCAAATTCTCGCTGATGCTGTTGTACAAAATAAACGTATTATTATTGTGGGCGATTTTGATGCCGACGGAGCAACCAGTACATCGGTATGCATATTGGCGCTTCGAGCCATGGGCTATCACAACGTTGATTTTCTTGTACCTAACCGCTTTGACTTCGGTTACGGACTTAGCGTGCCTATTGTGGATGAAGCTGCCAAACAGGGGGCAGAGGTTATTGTCACAGTGGACAATGGCATTTCCTGTATTGACGGTGTAACCCATGCAAAGTCGTTGGGAATGCAGGTTGTTGTTACCGATCACCATTTGCCAGGCGATGTTCTACCTCCTGCTGATGCGATAGTAAATCCTAACCAACCTGGCTGTGAATTCCCTTCTAAAAATTTGGCTGGGGTTGGCGTTGCCTTTTACATCATGCTAGCACTTAAAGCCGAGTTACAGCAGCAAGGGCATTTTGAAAAAGCGGGAGTAGCGCCACCAAATCTAGCGTCGCTACTTGATATTGTTGCGGTTGGCACCGTGGCCGATGTAGTAGTGCTTGATAAAAACAACCGAATTTTAGTTCATCAAGGCCTTCAGCGGATTCGGGCAGGTAAGTGTCGACCTGGCATTAAAGCATTGGTCGAAGTAGCGAATCGCGATTGCGCTCACTTAACCTCAACTGACTTAGGCTTTGTGGTTGGGCCAAGGCTTAATGCCGCGGGTCGATTAGACGATATGTCCCAAGGCATTGCGTGCTTATTAGAAGATGAAACCATTCAAGCGCGAATGATCGCTGCGGAACTCGATGCGCTTAATAAAGAACGCCGTGAGATTGAGACCGGCATGAAAGCACAAGCGGAAACCGTACTAGAGCAAATGGCGCTGAATGAAGGCGATATGCCAAGCGCACTGGTGGTTTATCGCGAAGACTTTCACCAAGGGGTTATTGGTATTGTAGCAGGGCGTTTGAAAGAGAAGTACCTTAAGCCTGTTATCGCTTTTGCCCATCAAGACGACGAGATCATTAAAGGTTCTGCACGCTCAATTCCTGGCGTGCACATTCGCGATGTACTTGATGAAGTTAATACGCGCTACCCTGGCGTTATCGAAAAATTTGGCGGGCACGCCATGGCCGCTGGATTAAGCTTGCCCGTAGCTAAGCTTCAAGACTTCGAGCAGGCTTTTGTTGATATTGCGCGAGCGCACATGGCAAAGCTTGATGGAAATCATGCTTTACTTTCCGACGGTGACTTGTCATCGAAAGAGCTGTGTTTACCCTTTGCGCATTTACTGCGTCAAGCAGGTCCGTTTGGACAGGGCTTTGAATCACCGCTATTCGATGGTGAATTTGCACTACTTGACCAGCGCTTAGTTGGCCAAAAGCACTTAAAAATGGTGTTAAAAAGTGACGGTGCTAACGAGGTCGATGCTATTGCGTTTAACGTTGATTTAAAATCATGGCCGGATGCCATGGTCAAACGCGTGCATATTGCCTATCGACTTGATATCAACGTATTTCGCGGTCAGGAAACCGTGCAACTTATTGTAGAGCAAATAGAAGCGCGTTAGCAGGAGCGAGTTCACACGCAGACGGGTGGCTAATAAACCTAACGAGCAATAAGCGTAAAGTTGTGGAAAGAAGGGACAAAGGTGAAAAGCGAAAGACAAAAGCTGGTGGATAAGCATAGTCAGCTGAATCAAACCGACAATGCTAAAGTGATTTCTCACGTTCAACGAGAAGAGAAAGACAGCGACTGGATTCGCCACACCATTATGCTAGAAGGTATTGATGTCCCTTTTATCTACCGGCGCAAACAGCAATACCAAAGCTTAAAAGGCGCGCGGGTGAACTTAACCTATTATCGCCACGTTGAAGAGGTGGCTGGCATTGAGTTTGAAACCATGAAAGTGGTACGGATTAAACGCAGCTAATATTAACACTGCCACAGGCACCCCTTCGGCAACAACTAACACAGTGAGCAACAATGAATAATGAATGGTTAAATGCCTATGTACTGCATAGACGCCCTTACAGGGAGACCAGCTATATTGTTGACTTTTTTACCCTAGAAGAAGGGCGTGTTAGTGCGGTAGCGAAAGGGGTGAAGAATAGTAAATCTGACAAGAAAAGCCTGCTTCAACCTTTTCAGCATCTTCGTTTACAGTTAAGCGGTAAGTCAGTGTTAAAAAACTTACGTCACGTTGAAAGCGTTTCGCCTTCCATCAACCTTGTGGGCACGGCGTTATTTTGTGCCATGTACGTTAACGAGCTAACTAATCGCGTTATGCCGGCAGGGCTTGCCAGCGATGGCGTTCACAATGCTTATGAAAATGCGCTGCTGTCTCTTCGAGATGAAAGCGACATAGAAGTGACCTTACGTCAGTTTGAATTTGCATTACTTGATGAAATGGGGCTGTTACCCGATTTTACTACCGACGTCGAATACGAAATGCCTATAGAAGAAAGTGGTAGCTACCACTTTCAGATAGACGCGGGCTTTGTGCGCCTGCCTGACGATATGGCGGGGACCCGCGGAATGCGAGGCTTTCCCGGACAAGCGCTGCTTAGCTTGTCACAGGGGGAATTTACGCCGCTCAGTAAAAAAGTGGCTAAGGTGCTTTGCCGGGACTTGCTGAAACCGCTAATTGGTGAAAAGCCACTTAAAAGCCGCGAGCTTTTTATGCCCAAGCCGCGGTAATAGCATTAAATTATTTTCTCTTAACTCAAACGCTTAATAAGCACGTTCTACAAAAAAATTTGCTACAATTGCGACTTTCCTTAAACGGGTATTTTTACCCTTAAAGCAACGTATTAAACAGGAAGAGCAGACCTCTTCTATCGCTCTTACAGGCTAGGTGGTGAAATGAGCACGATTTTATTAGGCGTTAACATCGACCATATTGCAACGCTACGCAATGCGCGCGGTACGCATTACCCAGATCCAGTGCACGCAGCGGATATTGCCGAGCGTGCAGGTGCAGACGGCATTACGGTTCATTTACGTGAAGACCGCCGTCACATTAAAGACCGCGATGTACGCATTTTAGCGCAAACCATTAATACCCGACTTAATTTGGAAATGGCGGTAACCGATGAAATGCTGGCAATTGCTGAAGAAGTGAAGCCTGTTTTTTGTTGCTTAGTACCAGAAAAGCGCGAAGAGCTGACTACCGAAGGTGGTCTTGATGTGGCTGGGAATTTTGAGAACATCAAAGCGGCGTGTGAGCGACTCGCTAATGCGAACATTTTGGTGTCGTTATTTATTGATGCAGACAAAGCGCAAATTGACGCGGCAGCAGCATGTAACGCTCCTTACATCGAAATTCATACAGGCCAATATGCAGAAGCCACCAGCGAAGAAGAGCAGCATAAAGAGCTAGCGCGTTTAGTTGAAGGTATCGAGTACGCCGATAGCTTAGGGCTTAAAGTGAATGCCGGTCATGGCTTGCACTATCACAATGTTAAGCCTATCGCGGCTATCCCTCAGCTAATCGAACTTAATATTGGTCACGCTATCATTGCCCGTGCTGCCTTCGATGGCCTTCACACGGCAGTAGCTGATATGCGAAAGCTTATGCTTGAAGCGCGAGCGGGCATTTAACCTTAAATTCAAAAGGGTGCAGATAACGTGGCGATTGCAGGGCTAGGTACTGACATTGTAGAGATAGCGCGACTTGGTAAGGGCGACGGTGCTAATGAGCGTTTGGCCAAGCGAGTACTTACGCCTGCCGAGTGGCAGCAGTTCAGCGAACACGGTACGCCAGTTCGCTTCTTAGCCAAACGTTTTGCCGCCAAGGAAGCGGCAGTGAAGGCCCTTGGTACAGGGATTGGAAACGGGATCAGCTGGCAGCATATAGAAGTGCGCAATAACGATTTAGGTGCGCCAGAGCTTCATTTTTCTGGCGAGTTTGCTGCAATGTGCAAAAACCGAGGTATCACCCGAAGCGTGGTCAGTATTTCAGATGAGCAGCATTATGCTGTCGCCACCGTTATACTAGAGTCTGAATAGAGCAACTGCCCCTAACCCACGTAGGCGACTTCTATTTGGTGAGCGCGCGCAAAAATCTCTACTAACATCAAACCACGTAAAGCAAGTAACCGGAGTCACACTTGGCAAACCTTTTTAAACAATCTCGCAGCAAGCAAAAAGGCAAAACGTCGCTTACTGAGCGTGGCGCTTCAAAAAAAGGGAATGCCAGAGCCAACGCGCAGGTCGCAGGACTTCGATTTGGGAAAAGCAAAAATGCAGCGGATACCAGTGAAAGTCAAAACCCTAACACGGTCACCATTGAAGATTTAGACTGGATGGGCAATGGCGTAGTGCGCGGCAATCCGATGGTATTTGTTGAAGGTGCCCTTGTAGGAGAAACCTGCGACATAGAGGTGGTATCTAGCAAAAAGAAAGTCATTAACGCCAGGGCGACAAACATTCACTCGCCAAGTGATGAAAGACAAGCGCCTTTTTGCCCTGTGTTTGATGTATGTGGTGGGTGTCAGCTACAGCACATAAAGCCTGACGCTGCCCTTGAGCAACGTGACCGTGCTCTTAAAGTGATGATGGAACGTCACCTTGCAATGAAGCCACACGTTTGGCAAGCACCTTTAGCAGGGCCTCGCCCTCAATATCGCAGAAAAGCAAGGCTGGCTATAGATGCCCGCAACCCCAATCAAATTAAGTTAGGCTTTCGTGAAGCAAATAGCAGTAACGTTATCAATGTAGAAACCTGCCCAATACTGGTTGACCCGCTATCTAAACTTATTGGCCCTTTACGGGATGCACTTACAGGGTTCGAGTCAGCGCGTCATATTGGGCATATCAGCCTTATTGCTGGCGATAATACCTCGCATCTTGTTATTAAACACACCAAAGCCCTTGAAGCTGAGCTGATTGATGCAGTGAGCGAATTGGTGAACACGAGTTCATCGGTTGGTGACTACGGTATTGAATTAAAGCTTGAAAATAAGCAGGGGCA
This sequence comes from Alteromonas sp. G4i35, assembly GCF_054960375.1. Lineage (NCBI taxonomy): Bacteria > Pseudomonadati > Pseudomonadota > Gammaproteobacteria > Alteromonadales > Alteromonadaceae > Alteromonas > Alteromonas sp. G4i35. Next base: position 220,854 of record NZ_JBHNZD010000001.1, read on the forward strand.
AATTCGCAGTGTGGGTCGTGGTACTGATATGGTTATGAACACGGTAAGTGGCTGCTCAATTTCACCCAGTGCCAACGATTTTGTTCAAATAAATAAAGTGGTTAACGAAAAAATGATTAATCAGGCAGTAGGTTGGCTAAACCCAGAGCCCAACGAACGTATCGCTGATTGGTTTAGCGGGCTGGGCAATTTTACTTTACCTATTGCTAAGTTAGGTGCAAAGGTTCAGGCGGTAGAAGGTGTGGCAGAGATGGTGCGCCGCGCCAAAGACAATGCACAGCAACAGGGCATTGAAAATGTAGAGTGGCTGCATTTAGATTTGGATGATAAGACCAACGTCGAGGCTTCATTACAGCTGGGCTTTGATAAGGTACTACTCGACCCCTCAAGAGAAGGGGCGTTGACCGTTTGTCATGCGCTTGTAAAAGCACTACCAAAAACGATAGTGTATGTTTCTTGCAACCCAAGTACGTTTTCTAGAGACGCGAAGGTGTTGATAGACGGAGGTTATGAAATGGAAAAAGCGGGCGTAGCAGAAATGTTCCCCTTCACCCATCACATGGAAATGATGGCCTTGTTTACGCGAAAGCAGCAGTAACGAGTAAAGGATATGGTATCGACAAGAAAGGTCCACCAAGCCGACCGACCACCCTTTGAAGCGTGGTTAGATAGCCTTGAGTTAAGTGCAGAAACAAAAGAAAAACTAAGTGCAGTGTCATCTATTCCCGAGCGACTGTTGGTTGGTCAGGAAATGGTTGAGATTTTGTGTCAGCTCAATATGGATGACGCAACGCTTCAGGCAGCCTTGGTTTTTCCATATTGCGAACAGCACGCCTTAAGTGAAGACGATATTTATGAAGAATTCGGCGGGGAAATACGCGACCTGATCGTTGGCGTGCGCCGAATGGATGCCATCAAGTCGTTACATGCGCGTAAAGTAAAAGGCTCTGGCTTTGCAGAAAAGTCGGACGAACAGCACATAGACAGTATTCGTCGTATGCTGCTGGCGATGGTAGAAGACGTGCGTGCCGTTGTGATCAAAATGGCAGAACGCATTTGTGCATTGCAACAGGTTAAAAAAGCCGACGAAGAAACCCGCGTTATGGTGGCCCGCGAATGCGCTAGCATCTATGCACCACTGGCAAACCGTTTGGGCATTGGTCAGTTAAAGTGGGAGCTTGAAGACCTTGCGTTTCGCTATCTACACCCCATTACCTACAAGCAAATAGCTCATCAGCTTGACGGCAAGCGCCGAGAGCGTGCCGAGTACATAGAAACCATAGTAGGCGACTTGCAAGGCTTGCTTGATAGCGAAGAAATTCGCGCAGAGGTTTACGGCCGTCCTAAGCACATATTCAGCATTTGGAAAAAAATGCAGAAAAAGCGCCTTACGTTTGAGCAGCTTTTTGATATTCGTGCGGTGCGTATTATTGCCGAGCGACTTCAAGACTGTTACGCCGCGCTTGGTACGGTTCACGCCAGCTATAAGCACCTACCGAACGAATTCGACGACTACATTGCAACCCCTAAACCTAACGGTTACCAGTCTATTCACACGGTTATCGTGGGGCCTGGAGGGAAGTCGGTAGAGATTCAAATTCGCACGCAGAAAATGCATCAGGATGCAGAGCTGGGTGTGGCTGCTCACTGGAAATATAAAGAGGGCAGTACGGGCAAGCAGTCAGGCTATGACGAGCGTATAAACTGGCTTCGTCGCATATTAGCGTGGCAAGAGGAAGTGGCCGAATCTGGCGATTTAGTTGAAGAACTTCGCAGCCAGGTGTTTGACGATAGGGTGTATGTGTTCACACCCAAAGGCGATGTTATTGACCTTCCCCAAGGCGCTACACCGCTTGATTTTGCTTACTATATTCACAGCAATGTGGGACATCGCTGCATTGGCGCAAAAGTGAATGGGAGAATAGTCCCTTTCACTTATTTACTGCAAAGTGGCGATCAGATAGAAGTACTTACCGGAAAAGAGCCAAACCCAAGCCGCGACTGGATGCACCCAGGTCTTGGCTATGTGCATTCATCACGGGCGCGTGCCACTATCCATTCCTTCTTTAAAAAGCAGGACAGAGACAAAAACCTTGCTGCCGGTAAAGAGCTGCTAGAACGCGAACTTCAGCGTGCCCACTTGCCTGCCAAAGTACCTAATGAGGCATTTGAGAAGTTTAACTTACAAACCCTCGATGACTTGTACACTGCGGTAGGTGCCGGTGATGTGCGCGTTATGCAGGTGATTAACTTTATTCATCACTTGCAGGAGCCGCCAGCCCCAGAGCCCGAAATTAGCCCTAAGGTTAAAACGCGCAAAACTGCGGCTGGGACGGGTAAAAAAGATGCGGTGGTGGTGCAGGGTGTGGGTCACTTAATGAGCCAGTTGGCAAATTGCTGTAAGCCAGTACCAGGCGAAGCTATTTTAGGCTATATCACACAAGGCCGTGGTGTAAGCGTTCATAAAGAAAGCTGCGACCAGCTGCAACACTTGTTGTCACAGCACCCTGAGCGTCAGATAGAAGTGAATTGGTCACAAGAGCTTAAAGTAGGTTTTGAGACGGGTATTGATATATTTTGTCACGATAGAACTGGCCTGTTGCGCGATATTACTACGGTATTGGCGAATGAAAACGTGCCTCTTCTAGGCGTGAACAGCCTAAGTGATAAAAATAGACAGACGGCGCTTATCACTATTTCGATAGAGGTTCAGGACCTCGATACGGTGTCTAAAGTGTTAACCCGATTGCGACAGCTTAAAGGCGTGACCGATGCAAAACGCAAACAAAGCTAAGCTTAGCGAAATGCAGCGGCTGCTTAAAATTATGGCGCAGCTGCGCGACCCGCAATCTGGGTGCCCGTGGGATGTAAAACAAACCATGGAAAGTCTAACTCGCTACACCATAGAAGAAGCCTACGAAGTGGCCGATGCTATTGCCAATGGTGATATGCACGACATTAAAGATGAGTTGGGTGATTTGCTGTTTCAAGTGGTGTTCTACGCACAGATAGCCAGTGAATCGCGTGCATTTTCTTTTGACGATGTGGCGAAAAGCATTAGTGATAAGCTCGTGCGTCGCCACCCTCATGTGTTTGCGAACGCGCTTGCATCTGAAGGTGTCAGCGATACAAATGAAAACGTCACGGTCGAACGTACCCTATTGAGTGACAGTGCTTTAAACGCGCAGTGGGATGCTATCAAAGCCCAGGAAAAGCAGCTTAAAAAGCAGCGTTTAAAGCAAGACAGCGAAGCAACAGAAAACAGTATTCTAGATAATGTGCCTAAAGGTATGCCAGCACTTATGTACGCGCAAAAGCTGCAGAAAGCCTGTGCAAAGGTAGGATTTGATTGGTCTGATGCCGCACCTGTCATAGATAAAGTACGTGAGGAAGTGGAAGAGATTCAGCAAGAGCTGGATTTCAAACAGCGAGCACAAGGGGCACTGAAGACTGGTGTTGTACCTTTAAACAGTGGCGTGCCCGACAACCAACAAGCCATTGAAGAAGAAATTGGTGATGCACTTTTTGCCATGGTTAACTTGGCAAGACATTGCAAGGTAGATGCTGATACCGCACTTAGAAACGCCAGTAACAAGTTTGCTAACCGTTTTAAAGGCGTAGAGCGCTTAGCGGCTGAACAGGGCGACAAGCTCGACGCATTGACGCTTGATGAAATGGAAGCGCTGTGGCAGCAGGTCAAGCAGTCGTCTTCTTCCAACATTGAATAAATGGTGTACGCTGTGACCTTAAAACGTTCCCAATTATTAATCTTACCGTCAACTTTGTGAGCTGAAGGTGCGCGGCTAATTTTTGAGTTGCGTTAAGCTTGGCCCGTAAAATTAGACCAATGTAGATGGAAACTTCATTATTTTGGCGTATGGTTATAGAGTAGGTTTGATTTACGACAAGGCAATGTAGATCCACTTTATCTAATATCTGAGTATAAATTTGGCATATTGGAAGGGTGTGTCGCTGGTGTTAAGTCATGACACTTACCAAGGAGTTGGACTGAATTGGGCGTTGGTATTTCATGAAAAAAGTACTGTATTTATCACTCGGGTTGTTTTTTACCCTTCTAGGTATTATTGGCGCATTCTTGCCGGTAATGCCAACAACTGTTTTTTTGATAGGTGCGCTTTTTTGTTTTACTCAATCTTCACCGCGCCTTGAAAGCTGGTTACTTCAACACCCTAAATATGGCCCCAGTCTTGTTGCGTGGCGAAAACATGGTGCAATTTCGAAAAAAGTGAAATGCATAGCGTGTTGCAGTATGTTGGTGAGCTTTATTCTTGTTTGCCTGTTCGCATCAATGCCTATTCCAGCGTACATAGGTATAGCTCTATTTATGGGAATAGGCGCGTACTTTGTTGTTACGCGCCCCAGCATGCCTGCTGTATAATTTCTCTATACAGAATTTACTCACCTTCGGCAGTAGCGCACAGTTTATTCGAACTACATTGCTAAGCGTTAGGTGACAGATATAAAAACCTTTAACGGTTTCTACCCAGTCGCTCGTGACTGCTTACCCATTCGTCTGCGACGACTGCAGAACCCAGCGACAGATCGCCACACAATACGGTCGCAGCGACAATTTCCGCAAACTTATTTACGCTGCCCCTTTCTGTGCAGCCAAGTACGCTTAAACATTCGTTTTGTGTAGCTAAACCGGTTCCACCACCGTATGTAGCAACGATTAACGATGGAATAGTCACAGAGAAGTAGTAGTCTCCATTTGGCATAATTTCAGCGTAGGTAAACCCCGCAGACGACTCCGCCACATTAGCGACATCTTGCCCGCAAGCGATGAACATGGCGGTAATGCCGTTAGCGAAATGCGCACCATTGTTAACGCTGCCTGCCATCAATGCGCCCATATTTGAATATTGGCGCTGTTTAAACAAAGCCTCTGGCGGGCAATGCATAATCTCCGTCATAAGTTGTTTTGGCAGGGTGATTTCTGCTACAACGCGCTTTCCGCGGGTATGCAGCGAGTTTAAGTGCGAGTGCTTTTTATCGGTATCAAGGTTTGCTGCCAGTACAAAGTGTTCAATAGGGCCCGAATAGTTTGCCTGTATCCACTCGCAGCCTGCCTTCGTGGCTTTACTTACCATGTTTTGCCCAGCTGCATCACCGCAGGTGAAGTTGAACCTAAGCCAACGAAGCTTAGAGGCAGCATACTGCTCAATATCCCTGAGCTTGCCCACGCTGGTGGTACTATCACAGGCTTGTTTAATGGCTTCAAAGTTTTGCTCGACCCACCTGCCAAATGCGAGTGCTTCACGTGCATCGGAAAACGCAAACATGGGCGCTCGCTGCATAGCGTCGTCAATAACGGTGGTCGTTATACCGCCTGCTTCTCTTGTTAGACGCATGCCTCTGCTGTAGCTGGCTGTTAGCGTACCTTCTGTTGTGGCCATTGGAACGTAGAATTCGCCTTTTGCGTGTTCTCCGTTCACTAGCATCGGGCCTGCAAAGCCGATAGGAACCTGTGCAACGCCTGCGAAGTTTTCTATGTTTCCCGACAAGGTTTCGGGCGGTATGGAATAGTGTCCTAAGTGGTTTAGCTGAGTGCCGGTTTCGCGCGCAATAAACTCGCGGCGTGTTCGGCTCATCTCTTGGGTATAGTCGTTGTCTGAGGAACGTGGGATTTTAGGCATTGGGCCACTCCTTTTTTCTTTCATAATAGGAGTGCTGATACCGAATGAGAACTGTTTACAATTTATACATGAGGATAAGTGCCACCTATGTATGCGCTTTTTATGTAGAAAGGCGTTAAATTCACCTTTCTACACGCAAAAAGCGGGGGGGTTGCTTATTTCGAACTCATAAGCGACGCGCAATAGCCCCGCATAAAGCAAATGATACTATGCTTTTTTATCCAATTTTGCCTGAAGTATAGCAATCTCTTCTCTACGTTTTTTATCGGCTAGAGGGCGGTTGGCTTTTTCAGGCGCGTTTTGAGCACGGATTAAGAACCCTTGGGCTTCTTCGTATTCACCATCGTCGAAAAGAAACTCAGCATAAAAGAAGTTTTGGTCCATACCTTCTGGGTTAATTTCTAATGCACGCTTAAATAATTGTTTTGCCTTCTTATCGCTTCCAAAGCTAACTGGCCAGCTTGGTACTTTATGATAAAGTGCCGCTAATACAGTGAGTGCCGTCCCCTCTAATACCGCTTCCTCTTTTTCAATGGCACGTTCTAAATTTTCCTTCGCACTTTCAGCAAAGTCCAGGGCACCTAAACCGCCTTTCGCACTTGCAGTACTTGATTGAGAGATAGCTAGCCAGGTCAGTGCTTCAGCGCTATTTTCTGATTGCTCGACTAACACTTTCGCCTGCGCAATCAGTGTAGAAAATGCCTCTAATTGGGCTTCACCTTCAAGCTCATAGTTCGTTTTTGCCCACGCGTGTTGTAACGGTAGTAAATCAGGGGTGTTTGCATAAACCGTAGATATCGACAACGTAGTAATAAGGATGAATAGAAAAGGAGAGAAGAAATTCTTTTTCTGCATGAAAAGTCGCCTTTATAAGATAGAGGTAGTTAGGAATAAACGAGATAACTCGACAAAATTGTTAGTAATTTCATGAATTATCGTTGAATCGGCGGCTAATCTAACGGTATTTGTAGCGAAAATCTAATACTTGTTGAAAATGGAAAGGCAATAAGATCATTGCCTTTCCCTGTATACCTTCAGGGTGACTAACCTTTTCTCGCTATTTTCGCTTCCAATAAAGCGATCTCTCTTTTGCGACCTGAATCTGCAATAGGACGATCAGCGCGCGCTGGGGCGTCGAGCGCTTTCTTGGCAAACTTGAGCGCTTGCTCATATTTTCCATTATCGAACAAGTACTCGGCGTAGAAATAGTTGGGGTCTATCCCGTCAGGGTTTATTTCAAGTGCATGCTTCAGCAATTTCTCAGCTTTTTTGTCGTTACCAAAGCTAATAGGCCAACCCGGAAGCTTATGGTACAGCACGCCTAGACTGGTCATCGCTGAGCCCGAGAGTGCATTTTCATCTAGTCGCATTGCATGTTCGAAACTCTTACGCGCATCCTTTGCGTAGTCCAGAGCACCAAGTCCCCCCTTGGCACCAGCTGTACTGGATTGAATTATGCCTTGCCAAATCAATAACTCAGGGTTATTGGGTTCTGCCTTTACGAAAGATTTAGCGGTATTAATAAGGGCGACGAATGCTTTTTCCTTTTCTGCATCATCAAGTTCATAGTTAATATGTGCCCATTGATGCTGAAGTGTCCTTAAAGGGCTGGTAGCTGTTTCGCTTAAGGCTGATGTCAGCGCTGTACTTTCTGTGACTTCGTTAGCTTGAGCCATAGCAGTGTGACTTAATGCCAGACCGAGTCCCAGAATTACCGTGGTGCTAAGCATGGTTAATTTCTTCATAATAATGTCCTCGTGTTAAACCAGCTTGTTACCCAGGCGGGTATCGTTTTGAGCGCTGGTCGGTTTGTCTTGTGATTGCGTTTTTTGAAAGGCATAGCGTTTAATTGTTGGAAGTTTCTTTGCCAACGCATTGTCAACAACACTGGGAACTAGCGCGTTAAGCTTGGCAAAAAAGCGTTCAGCACGTCCGAGCGCGACCCTTGGCAAATTGTTTTCTAACTGTTTAATGAATGCTTGCGCTACTGTATCAGGCTCGTCTGTCTGGTTGCCCAATGCCTCATTTAGCGCATTAGCGCGATCGTCATTTATGTCGGTACGCGTTGCGCGTGGCGCTAGATAGTGAAATTTAATTTTGCTATCGCTGAATTCTCTGTGCATCGCTTCCGTCCAGCCTTTCAAAGCGAATTTAGTTGCGCAGTAGGTTCCGTGCGCAGCAAAACCTATGCTTCCAAAAGCTGAGCCTACATTCACGACGTGCGCAGACGGTCTACGTTCGAGTAACGGCAGTAGGCGTTGGGTTAGTAGCATCGGAGCCAGCATATTTGTCGACACAATTGACTCGATTGGGGTGCCCTCAAACTCGCCCACATAGGTAATGCCAGCATTGTTAACCAGAATACTTAAAGGAAGTCGTTGGCAGGCACTTACTACTCTATCTCTACCTTCATCTGACGTAATGTCAGCCACAATGGCAGTATGATGAAGGGTTAAATTTTGTTGCAGCTGTTCGAGCTTCGCCTTACTTCTGCCAGTTAGGATAATGTGCGCGCCTTTTTCATCAAGCGCCTTGGCTATTGCTTGACCAATACCGCCAGTTGCACCTGTAAGAAGTACCACTTGATTACGCCACTGAATATTCATTGTATTTACCTTAACGTGTTATCAATTTACCTCGGGGGATAAGCACCAGAGGTAAACCCTTGAATTCAAGCAACCTGTTCCAAGCCGTGTTCAGGTGTTAATTCGCGAAAGATATCTCCGTATAAGCGATAAAACATGTTCGCGCTGTGAATGATCATTTGCTGCTCTTTGGGGTCAGTAATTTTGTTCATAAGCCCTTCAAAGAAAACAATGTGCTCTTGGTCTAGCGCACCGTGAGAGGTAAGGTATTTAAACGCTGATTTAGGCAGAGATAACTTGTCTTTGATTTGTTTTGCAGCCGCGTCGGCAAGCGCTATACTTGTGCCCTCTAAAACGAATACCATGCCGAAGAAATACAGTGGGCTTTTGCGTGCTATTGCATCAAAAGCATAGGCAACCATTAATTCGGTGGCGGGTGCAGGCTGACTTATCCTCGCCTGTTCTTTATCAACGCCACAGGCTGCAAGGTCGTTAAGGATCCACTCTTGGTGACCCATTTCTTCTTCAATGTATTCACCAATTGCTTCTCTTAGCCATTCCTTATCTTCGTTGAGTTTGGCACCTGTAGCCATAAGCAGGGGAACAGTAAACTTAACGTGATGATAAGCCTGTTGAAGAAAGGCAATATAGTCGTTTAGGTTAAAATCACCGTTAAAGCAGCGTTGTATAATCGGCGCCTGTAAGAATGACTGTCTGGCATGTTCGGTGTTGCTTTGAAGTTGCTGATAGAAATTCATAAATTATTCCTTGATAACAAATTGAGAAGAAAATGCTGTTGTACTTTGAACGCTATACTGGTGTTGGTCTTGGCCCTGGTAGAGCGTGTCTAAGTCAGTCGCGTAGCGGGCAATTATTGCGTCACGTTTCAGTTTTCCCGTTGGGGTAAGCAGTTGGTTTTCTGGCGTACAAAGACCGATGGTGGCGAAATTAACAACTTGCGCATAGTCAGGTAACTGCTTATTGATAAGCGCCACGGTGCTTTGAATCTGTGTATTAGAAATAGTATTGGAAGCGGGTACGAGGAGCGCGACACAGTAGGGTTTAGCTTCGCAATACACCAAAGCCTGCCTGAACAGTCCTGTTCCCAGCAATAAAGACTCAATCCACTCTGGCGATACGTTTCTGCCAAAGCTGTTCACCATTATGTTTTTTATACGCCCATTCAGCGTAAGTGTGTTGTCAGAAAAGACGCCTAAATCGCCGGTTCTGACCTGGGTCGGATAAAATGAGGAAGGTTGATTCAGATAACCCAGAAAGTGGTTGCCTGTAACTACGACTTCACCCTCTTCGATGTGCAGTTGATTATGACCAAGCGTTTTTCCGGCACTGCCCATCGTATTGCAATTGGGCGTGTTCAATGTTGATACTGATACCGCTTCAGATAAGCCATAACCTTCAAATACTGGTAGTCCCTTCGCTTGAGCTTGCGCCAGCAAAGTGGGCGCTACATGTGCACCGCCAACAGCAATGAACATTAGTGATGAAGGTGGTGTCCAGCCCTGATTACATGCCTGTACTAGCACCATTAGCAAGTCGGGCACCAAGATCACAGACGTTGGTTGAACGCGGTCTATCAGTGACAGCAGTGCGTTTGGATTGACGAGTTTGCTTCCTTGAAATCCGCGCTCAGATGCCGTGGCTAAATAAACCGTGCCGCCGTGGTACAGAGGGGCGTAAACACCTGCAACATTTTCAAGCAGGGTAGACAATGGCAGTAAACACAGGTGGTTCACTATTTCTGGTTGAACAGCACGCTCAATAGAATGGGCAACTTTCCATTGCGATTCAGTTGACAGGCACACGCCTTTCGGTGAGCCCGTAGAGCCAGAAGTAAAGGTTATTTTGTTAGTACCTACAGGTGTGTATACACGAGAGTCATGTTTGAGTGAATGAGCGACAATGTCGTTTTCGCTATCAATAACAATCGGTGAATCACTCCATTCACTTAGTTCACCTCCGCGATTGGTCAATAAAAAGTGACACTGGCTCTCATTTAATACATGTTCTTGTTGGGAAGCGCTAAAAAATAGCGGAACGGGGACACAGCAAACGTTAGCCTGTTGGCAGGCTAAATCAGCAATCACCCATGCAAAGCTATTGTCAAAGGCAATGCCCACCCTCTCGGCATTGTGGTTTGTTATCCAGCTTGCGAGGTTCTCGACGGCGCTCAAAAGGGCGCAGTAAGTCATTGAACCGTCTTTGCATTTCAGCGCAACGTCATCGTCGTGCCCGTTTATATACTGATTAAGCAACATACGCTGTTTCCTTTTTTGTGCAGATATTTTGCGTTAACGCATCCACATTTGCGGAAATAAGCTCAATTGCACGTTGGTAATGAGCATTAAGTTCAGGGCAGCCAATTATGTGTTGTGTTACGTGATGTAGCGACAGGGCAGTAACCTGAGGAGCGGTGTCATAATAGGTGCCCCAGTCATCGCTATTCCCTTTAAGTTTTGACGCATCGGCTTTAACAAGGGGGAGGAGTTGAATACCCGCGCCCATGAGTAAAGAGGTGAGCTGTGAGGTCGCACTGAAAACCAGATATTTGCTACCACATCGTTTTAAAACGAAGAACAGGGCAAATAACAAGGGGAGGGTATAGCGCGATGCACTGCTAAAAAGGTTACCAACTTCAGCAATATGCGCTCTGTTTACGGTTATCCCTTGTAGGGTGAGGGCAGTTTCTACCGAAGTGTTAAGGTATTGCTCTATAAAAAGAGAATTATTCTGACCATCATAGGCGGCAAATCTTGCGCCTGCGGCGGCTTTAACTCCCTTAGCGTCAAGAGCAAACAGCATAGGCATAAAGGAAGTCACTCGTGCGTTGTAGCGAGCTTTAAAACCACTCGCTATAAACGCTTCAATACGGCGGCGGGCATTATGTCCATGTTTTGCCGCGATAAAGGTTATTGCGGGCTTTTCCTTTGAGACAATCGCAGATTGCTGACTCGCAACCTGGGTTGGAACAGAAGCTAAAACGTGACTCATAAACATGCTCATTGGTTTTGCGATGTTATGAGTATTTACGCGAGACCTTAAGAGAACCTTAAGTGGGAAAAACTTTTATAAATGTCAGCCCAAAATGTTAAGAACGCCCAAGCTAATTAATCGCTTGAGCCGTCATAGCTATTAAAAACTGGGCCGTTAGCCGGTAAATCACAGGTAGCGTTCGCAGCAGTGGCAGGAAGCAACAACCATTCGTCACGGTGGGCTACACCCTGTGAAGTGGCTTGTGATAAGTCTACACATTGAAATTTGTAGTCACTTGGAACTAACAAAAAGCGTTGACGTATTGGCGGTCTAACCCGCCGGTCTGAAATCTTTGTCTGCTCGCGGGAAGGCTCGGAAGTATCGGTCAACCAAGCCCACGCTGTCCCGTTTTCTACTTCTTTCGGAGTATGGTAACCAAAATGAGCCATTTCAAAGGGTGAATAAAGCAAATACTGTTCTTTAAAGCTGACTATCCCCACCTCGAAGGCAGTTGAATCCTTCGTCAACATATTGCTTATTTGGCTTTCTGCATTTTGAAGGACTATACGGGGAGTACGGTAGTCGTTTAGCAGCCATGCACCGAATGTGGAAGGAATTACAGTTAAAATGAAAAGCCATGCCAGTAATTGGCGGGCGAGTAATTCTCCATCCCCTGCGTTGCGCTTTTTATTGTAAACATAGTAGACAATATGAGTACAAAGCCCAGCGAATCCGAGTACAAGTAATACTATGCTTAAACGAACAAGGGTTTCGCTGTCGCTGTCAAAGCGCGTCATCAGCTTAACAGCAGTGGGCTCGTGAAATAGCAGTGCTAAGCCAGCAATCAATAAAACGGCAGAGATTAACGAGGTAACTGCGCGCGCAAAAAGCAGCAACCCTCTTGATACAGTTGAATTCGCAAGTACCAGACCTGCAACCATACTCAACGCAGGCAGTGCCGGTAGAACATAAACACCACGTTTACCTGGGCTGATACTAAAGAAAATGACAACCAATATTACCCATATCAACAAGGATGAGTAAGCGGGGTTGTGAATAAGTACATCTTTTAACGACTTAGCTTTTGATACAAGTATGGCAATTGGAGTTATCCAAAATACAGGAATAACTTCAACAATATAGTAATACCAGGGCTCTATGTGGTGCCAGGCATTGGCATATCGCTCAGCCGTTTGTTTAAACAAAATATTCGACAAGTATTGTTGTATTTGAGGCTCTTGTTTTATCAAACCAAGATAAAGCAGAGGTGCAAGCCACATCGCCACAACTGATAGCATGATTAAGGGACCAAACAACATGCGCAATGACCACTTGCCGCTATGTGAGCCGCTGGTAAATGCGAAAAATGCAATGGGGATAAATAAAAGAACAGGTAAAAAGCCAACGCCTTTGGTTATGATCCCAAGCCCCATAAAGAACCATGCTGCAAAGTACCACCGCCAATTAACATGCACATAAAAGTGCTGAACGAGTCCGTAGACGCCAATCCAGATAAAGCAGGCGACAAGGGCATCTATTTGAGCGAATTTGGCTTGAATAAGGAACTGAGGGCTCAGTAGAAGTACGAGCATACTCAACATTGCCGCTTTTTCATTGGCAAGTCTTAGCGATAGCTTGTAGGTTAACCCCAAAGTGATAAGGCTTGCGATAGCGTTAGGCAGGAGCATAGCCACCTTCAGGCTACCCGTTATAAGGTAAAAGAAGGCAATACACCACATAAACACAGGGGGCTTGTCCGGATAAATTTCGCCACCGCGCATGGGCACAAGCCACTGTCCACTGTTCACCATCTCTTTTGCGACCAATGCGAATCGAGGCTCATCGGGGGGCCAAGCATCTCTGAAACCCAGACCAACAAATATCAGAGCACAGGCAAAAAAGAACAGGGTAGATGCATGGCTATTTGAATTAAGCATAAGCCTCACGACGGCTCACTCCTACGAGAAATGCCTGATAAGGATAGAAGTAGAAGAAGGCTAATGATTAAGCCACCAATTTGTAAAGGCTGTTCGAGGGAGCTGACAAATCGAGAACCGCTTCCAAGCAAGGTAAACATAAAAGTTTGAGGCGCAAAGCCGATTGCACTTGCAGCAATAAACGGGACAAACGGAACGCTTAGCACACCTGCTACGGCGTTTGTGATTAGGTTGGAGCCAACAGGGAATAAACGAACAATTAGCACATTGCGAAAACTTCGCTTGGCCAGTTTGTTTTCAACAGGCTTTAATTTTGTACCTAAAAGACGGACGGCAAGTGAGCGTAGAGGGCCATTTGCTAATGCGTAGGCTATGCATGCAGACAATACCGTTAGCAACAAGGCAATTAATCCTCCCTGCAATGCGCCAAAGCCCACTCCGCAAAAAAAACTGACAGCCTGACGGGGAAAACCCATGGTTAAAAGTACAACACAAGCACTCAGTATCATGCACAGCGATTGCCAATTTAAATTAGAAATATAGGCATTCAACCAATCTGTATCATCACCGTGCTTCCATACTTCACCAGTGACCTCAAGCGACACATAGCAGACAAGCGCGATGCTTGCTGCCCCGATGAAAAACTGTATGAAGCTTTTGAGGCGGCGAATATTAGTCTTCATTACCAATTCCGCTGGTAATGTGATTAAGCTTATTTCTGTGCATTAGCCATCTGACGCCAAGCATATCGATGATCCCTGCCCAGCCACGATTCCACGCTGTGTAATTTGATTTACCTTCTAAGCGCGCGCGATGATTAACCGATACACATACCACGTCTCCCCCAAGCCTTTTGGTTAAAGCGGGAATATATCGGTGCATATGGTCGAAATAGGGCAAAAGTAAAAAGGTACTTCTTGGGAGGAGTTTCAAGCCACAGCCCGTGTCTGGTGTGTCGTCCTGTAGGATCCACTGGCGAACACGATTGGCAACTTTAGACTGAAATCGCTTCCACGGGGTATCTTTTCGCTTTTTACGATGCCCTATAACGCAGAAGTGCGCTGCATTAGTCTCTTTAGCTGCGCGAATAAGTCGCGGTATATCAGCAGGATCGTTTTGCCCATCAGCATCAAGGGTGATGATCCACTTGCCTTTTGCCTGTAAAACGCCGTGAAAAACCGAAGTGCTTTGACCGCAGCTCATAGGGTGGACGATGACACGACAACTTACCGGCAAGGTGCTTGAAAGGTTATGCAGCAAGGATAGGGAGTCGTCACTGCTACCGTCATCAACAACAATAATTTCTGTTGTTGTACTTGGAACCACTTCTGCAATTTCTCGTAACAAAGCAGAAAGGTTTTTGGCTTCATTTTTAGCAGGTAAAACAACACTGACGTCAAACTGGTGCATAAGAATATTTGGTAAATCATCGAATGACGTGCACTTTAAACGTTGAACCTTAAGGAAAGCTTAAGTTAGGCGCTAAAGTGCAAACTTGCATTAAAATTCGTATTCCAACGACATGCGAAGTGTGTGATCTTTACTGTCACCATTTAGTCCGGCAATAAAGCCCAGTTCCCATTTTAACTGCTTCTGTCGGTCAAAGCGTTTTATACCCATGAATGCTGGACCAACCCCGATAAAATCCTCTGCTACATACACTTCCAATCCAGGTTGTACTTCAGGGATCCAGCGATACCTAAACTTGGCTTTAAATTCGCTTTCCCATTCATTCTCAACAGTTTGACCCCACTCGTACACCAAGCTAATGTTAGTTGTTAAACTGAATTGGCCAAACTCTTTTTCTGTTAATATCCCCGCTTTAACTTCCCAGTCATCGGTATTGTGCTGCTTTTCCAGCTCAAACAGCGTTGCCCAGTCAGCCCAGTATCGCCCTTGTTCAGTCATCATCCAGCGTAACTCTACTTCGTAGCTTTCTAAGCCAAAATCTTCATTTTCATCCCGCGCACCGACAAGGTATGTCTCGAGGATCATAAACTCTGAAAGTGCATGGCCGAATGAGAAGCGTTGCATTAAAACATTGCCATCGTCATTTTGTCTTGAGGTAAGTCGCCACTCAAACTCACGTTCAAAGGGTAATACATAAGGGTGATAAACCTTATCTACGGTAAAATTATCTGCATAACCGTTACTTGAAAACACGGCGCATAATGCGATAGCAGTAAGGAGAAAACGTCTCACTGTGCGACCTCCTGAATTTCATCAGAGAATCTCTTTTTTGAAGAAAAGAAAGCAATTAAATTAGGCACGATAAGTGCGAAGAAAAACACCAATAAATAGCTCATAGAGGGCGTAGCCTCATAGCCAATAAGAGAATTCAGAAGATGACCATATTCGCTATTGTCACTAATAATTGTGCTGCTATCCCATAGCTGCCTTGGCGATGGGAAGGTGTCAGTTTGTTCCAATAATAATGCGATATTAGCGGTTTGAGCTGCCACAAATGTTGTTGCAAAAAAGTATGTTGCTCGCTTGCTAACAAAGTGGGTGAGCAAAATATTAAGTAGAATCGCGATGCTAATACTTATACCCAGACCAATGATAGTGCCCAAGAGCAATAACGTACTATCACTATTACCTGATAACTCGGAAACAAAATAAACTAAAAAGTGCAGCGAATTGGGTAAGCCAATACCTATTATTAGCAGGGTGAGGCCTAGACTGAACCTATTCGACATGCGTGACGGCAAAAGGACAACAAGGCACATACCCAACCACGCAATAAAAAACAGTATTGATTTGAGATACTCAAATCCGGCACCTTCTGATAGTTGCGATACCAGTCCTAGCTGGGGGTAGGTAAATACAGCGAGCAATACCAGCAGCAACACCCGCCACACAACGGCAAGCGTAGATACACGCGGCAGCGCCAGCAATACACTAATGAGCATGAATATGGGCAAGGTGTCACGCAAGAAGAGAACGACGGTATTAATTAGCATCCAGCGTGCCCTCTTTGCTTTTAACTATTACCTTTCCTATTGCGCTATTAGGATGAAACTCACCAAAAAAAGGATACTCACCGGCTTTTAATGGGCCAATAAAGATGGTCCCTCGGCTTTTCGCAAATATCACTTTTTCTCTGTTCAACGAAAAGCTATCTATTTCTTCGGGAGTATCATCGAAATTAACAAAGGTTAGTTTTACTTTTTGCCCTGCGGGCACAATCACTTCCTGAGGAAAGAATAAGTGCTCTTTAATTTCCACCACCACTTCAGGTAAAGCGAACGCAAGGGGCGTATAAAAAGCATAAAGGGCTGAAAAAAAGAATAAAGAAATTTTAGAGTATGTAGTCATTGGAAAATGCCACCCTAACTTCTAATCCCCCGAGCGAACTTTCATCTAAAGAGAGCTCAGCCCCGTGTAATACAACGATTTGTTCTACAATGGCTAGCCCCAAGCCGCTTCCCGAATGAGGGGAGCTGTTAGATGCTCTTTTGAATCGGTTTAGCACGACAGCGCGCTGGTCAGCAGGGATACCTGGCCCAGAATCACAGACGCTTAAAATAAGCTCGTCTTTCCGTCGTTCAATCTTAATTATTATTTGTGCACCGCAAGGCGAGTATTTACTCGCATTGCTCACTAAGTTCTGAAGCAAGGTGTAAAGGACAAATTGAGAACTTAGCAACCAGGCCTCTTTTCCTTCCAGTGCTATTTCTTGGTTTTTATTTTCAATAGCGCCGTATAGGTCACTAATTACCTCTTGCGCGACCACGTGCACATTTACAGGTTCTCGCTGTTCTGCAAACGTTTCTGGGCTGGTGCGAGTAAGCAAAAGGAATTGATTTACCGCGTGGATCATTCTGTCAGTGTCTGCTTTAAGGGGAGCTAACACGTGGCCTTTTTCACCTAACTCGTTCGCTATATTGTGAATGTTTATTTTCATCACGCTGAGCGGAGTTCTAAGCTCATGCGCTGCGTTTGATGCGAATTGCTGCTCTCGTTCGAACGCTGAATTTAGTCGCGTGAACATAGTGTTTAACGTACTAACAACAGGGCTAAGTTCACTGGGCTCACGGGATAACGCAATGGTAGAAAAATCATTACCCTGTCGGCTGGCAAGGAGTTTTGATAGGTGTTTTAACGGCGATAGTCCCCAAGTAATGCCAAAAAAGAGAATGAATGCAAGAATAGGCACACTAATTATAAAAGGGGTGATGGCGGCTACAGTTAGCGAGTCAGTTAAAGTGAAGCGACTACTTACGGGTTGAGCCACCATATACCAGCTATCATTATTCGGGTTAAACCGAGTATGTACCCGCCAGCGTGTACCCAGTGCGTTTACTTCAGAAAAGCCCTCGGAGAAGCTGGTTAATGGCGTGCTTAGCGCGTCAGTAGATGAGCTGGCCAGCTTACCTTGTTTCCATACCTGGAAGAAAAGTGTCTGTTGCTGTGTGCGGGTGCCGCTATCTACGTAAGAGATTGCGCGGGATAGCTCAACTAACTCGTTATCTAACAAGGTATTCGATATACCCAGCGTTGCGCGGTAGCCTTTAAGTGCTGCACTAAATATCACTAAAACAAGCGCGCTGATCAGTGTAAGAATTAGAAAGCGGCGAATTGAAGACAATTCACTCCCCCGATTTTGAAATGCAATAACCGACGCCTCGAATAGTCTTAATAAACTCAGGAGGCATTTTTTTACGCAAATTACTCACGTGTACTTCTATTGTGTTGCTTGCCACTTCCTCTCCCCACTCATAAAGTTTATTTTCCAGCTGATCTTTACTCAGTATGCGCCCTGCGTTTTCAATAAGCGCTTTTAGTAGCATGAGTTCACGTCGAGGTAAGTGAACGTTTTGATTGTCGATAGTAAGCGTATGATGGGCAGTATCAAGGCTGACATTCTTAACACTAACAATGCTGTGAGATGCTGTGCTCAGACGACGCTCAAGTACTCTAATCCTAGCTAACAGTTCTTCTATTTCAAACGGTTTAGGTAAGTAGTCGTCGGCGCCTGCATCTAAGCCAGAGATTTTGTCTAGCGTTTTGTCCCGTGCAGTTAAGATCAACACAGGAAGCGTTGCGTTTTTCTTTCGAATAGATTTTAGTACGTCGAGGCCATCTGTGTCGGGTAAACCCAAGTCAAGAATGACAATGTCACTTTGGCCCGCTCGAAGCGTTGCAAGGGCATCTGCGCCTGAATAAACACAGTCTACCGTGAAGTTGGCATTCTTTAGTGAAAGGGCGAGGGCGCCAGACAACGGCCTATCGTCCTCTACAAGCAGTACACGCATAAAAAACTCATTGATAAAAAAACAAATCAAAACACTAAACGAGAGACCTTAAGAAAACCTTAAGTGCTTAGTGTTTTACTCTGACATCTCTTTTTCGAGCGCGCGTATTGCTATATCTTTGTATTTATCCCAACGCGCGTAATCTAGTTTATAAGGTATTGTTGGGTTGCC
Source organism: Alteromonas sp. G4i35 (assembly GCF_054960375.1). Taxonomy (NCBI): domain Bacteria; kingdom Pseudomonadati; phylum Pseudomonadota; class Gammaproteobacteria; order Alteromonadales; family Alteromonadaceae; genus Alteromonas; species Alteromonas sp. G4i35. Next base: position 239,453 of record NZ_JBHNZD010000001.1, read on the forward strand.
GAGCTTGTGAATTTTTCTACTTTCAGCATCGGCAAGCATTTCTGCTTTTCTGTGCCCTTCGAAGCTATCGAAGATACGTTCGAGTTCTCCATCGTCTAGAATCTTGATAAGACCTAATCTCAATCTATTCGCGAGGGCAGGGTTATCTGGGCTAACAAAAAAGTACTCATAGTTGGGGTATTTTAATAGGTGGAACTGCTCTAAAGAGACATGCTTATCTTTGTGGCGTTCTAAATCGCGGTGTACTTCGATAATATTGCGGGGAAAGGCGTCGACAAGGTTGCGAGAGACCATTGAATACATTGAGCCAAACCACGAACTCCAATCTTCTCCTTCAACTCTGTACCCATTAGCCGTTAAGACATCCATATCTGGCCAGTCAGTGCCTTGAACCATTGTAAGGTTTTTCAAGGTTCGGCCATCGGCATCTTCGGTGAGTTCGCTTTGCCGGGATGGGTTAATAACAAGCACTCTGAATCCAGCAAATCCTTTGAGTAAAGGAAGCTCAATAGGAATGAGCTTTTGTTCTCGAGTCTGGTTCGTTACGCTCCACAGTACGTCTGCTTCTCCCTTTAATAGGGATAGCATCTGACGACTTTGCGTCATGGGCTGAGGATGAGGGACAAGGGTTATATCGCCATATTCCTTTGTTGCCTTAAATACGGCATTGAGCACAGCTACGTGATAACTTCCATAATCATCATCGGCAAACGCACGTGTATATACTAACTCCTCAGCATTTACACTGGACAAAAGTAGCGTGTGTAGCATCATCATTGAAGCTACGAAGCGAGACATTTTCATTTGTTTTTATATTGGTTCCGAACACAACAGTTTGACGTTACCTTAAATCTGTTTCTGTGTCATCGGCAGATGATGGAATTTTATCCATATTTTTTGTGCTTAGGGGTTCGCATTTCCTTCAATTCCTGTATAATTCGCGCCCTGCCCAGTTACGCCCACCTTTGGGAAGGTGGAAGAATCAGCCGGCTCGAAGGGGTCATTGTGTTGATTTTAAGGTGATTTCTGGTGTTCAGAAATCAGTAACGACGATATTATTCGGGTGAATTTGAAAATGAAAACTTTTGTTGCTAAGCCAGAAACGGTTCAACGTGACTGGTATGTGGTAGACGCCACAGACAAAACTCTAGGCCGCTTGGCTTCTGAAATCGCACTACGCCTTCGTGGTAAGCACAAGCCAGAGTACACACCTCACGTGGACACTGGTGATTACATCGTAGTAATCAATGCTGAGAAAGTTGCGGTAACAGGCCGTAAAGCGCAAGACAAAATGTACTATGCGCACTCTGGTTACCCAGGTGGTCTTAAAGAGACAAACTTTGAAAAACTAATTGCTCACAAGCCAGAAATGGTTATTGAAAAAGCAGTTAAAGGCATGTTGCCAAAAGGCCCTCTAGGTCGCGCAATGTTCCGTAAAATGAAAGTTTACGCAGGTGCAGAGCACAAGCACACCGCACAGCAACCACAAGTTTTGGACATTTAAGGAGCTATTAACATGGCAGATACTCAATACTACGGCACAGGCCGCCGCAAAAGTTCTACTGCTCGTGTGTTCCTACGTCCAGGCACAGGTAGCATTAAAGTAAACCAACGCGCTCTTGACGAGTACTTTGGTCGTGAAACAGAGTGCATGGTTGTTCGTCAGCCACTTGAACTTGTTGAAATGACTGAAAAGTTTGACGTATACATCACTGTTAAAGGTGGTGGTTCTAACGGTCAAGCGGGTGCAATCCGTCACGGTCTTACTCGTGCTCTTATGGAGTATGATGAGGCACTACGTCCAGCACTTCGTAAAGCTGGCTTCGTTACTCGTGACGCACGTCGCGTTGAACGTAAGAAAGTTGGTCTACACAAAGCGCGTAAGCGTCCACAATTCTCAAAGCGTTAATTTTTACGTTTTTTGTATTTGCAAAAACCCGGCTTATGCCGGGTTTTTTATTGCTTTTTTTCTATTACA